>CAYGVQ010000126.1:0-1524 GCA_964353515.1 uncultured archaeon | reverse complement strand
TTACGAGGATGATAATGGAAACTCTTCTCGGGAGTTATGACTATATCGCCAACGCCAACCTATCAAATTTTATGCAGACCTTTTCATTTTATACACTTGCCTTGGTTTCATATGCATTTTTCCTTTCACTCTGTTCAGGGAAAAAACCAGTTAACATCACTAGAATTCTCACACCTTTTATGTCAGTTGCCTTGCTCGTGCCTCTAATAGACTATTTCGTAAGCGGATATCCTGTTATATACCAGATGTCGAGCGTCTCGGATTTCAATATCGTCAGAATTTCATCGAACAACCCTATCGGCGAATCCGCAATTCTCTGGCTAATACCAATTATGGCTGCCCTTTATGTATTTCTGGAAAGAAAATCTCTTAAAAGATCTTTGACAGCATTTATTGTCATATTTTTCGTGCCGGTTTTGCTTGCCACGGACATATCTGATTTTCTTGGCCTTGGCAGGAGTTTATTTTATCTGTATGCGGCAGTGGCTTCGGTTGTTTTCCTGTTGCTGATGTTTTATATGCAGGACAAGGAAAAGTTTGGCAAATTATTCACTAGGTTTTACGAAAGGATGAACAGGATTATTTTATACATAATTATCTTTGTTTTCGGGATAGCGACCTTGGGGAACGTTTTTGCCACTAGTTTCCTTGGGATGTACATTCTTATACTGCTCATAATTTCCTTCATTGCCATGTGCGTAAACGATTATTTCGATTTCCCTCTCGACAAGGCAAATGGAAAAAACAACCTTCTGGAATCTCTCACCAAGGAGGATTTGAAAAACGTAATTATCGTCTCATTTTTAGTGCTAGTCCCATTTCTTACGTTCATTTTTGAGAGCATAAAAAATGTAATGTTTGTATATTACATGGTTTCGATTATATCCCTACTGTTTTTATACAGTTATAAAAATTCTATCAAGGGTGTCTTGCTTGTTAATTATCTTGTAGATTCGCTTTCCTACAGCATCACATTTATGGCAGGTAGATCGTTAATAGCGGCTCAAGGCCAAATGGAATTAGCTTATTTCATAATGGCCACGTTAATTTTCTTCCTGATAATCCCCATAAAAGACCACAGAGATTTGAAGGGAGATACAAAATTAGGAATAAAGAATTTTTATACCATCCTCGGCCCAAAGACAGCATTCAGGCTGTGCAAAGTTTTACTTTTTGTGGCCTTTGTAATATTTAGTTTATGCTTCCTTTACGTCATGCCTTTCAAAAATTTGTTAGGCATAACAATTTTTTACGTCATTCCATCTATTGTGATGCTGCCTTTGATGGTATTTAGATTCAAGAAGACTGAGAATTTGGAAATGTCGATATGGCTTATTGATGCCCTGCTTTTGATTTATCTTATTCCTTTTTTGCCCTGATTTTATCCATAACTCATCGCAATGATTTCCCTGTAAAGGCCTGAGTTGTCGAGAACGAATGTTTCTATGACGCCGGCGAAGATAAGGACACCAAGCGCCAGTACTAATAACAGAAGATTGTAATAAAGCAGGGTGTGGAATTTCT
>CAYGVQ010000125.1:0-1553 GCA_964353515.1 uncultured archaeon | reverse complement strand
AAAGAGCCAAAAAACGCCAAAAAATTTGCGAGGAAAACGACTTCAGGGACATTTTCATCGAGAGCCATCCCTTCAAGGAGCTCATCACTTCTGCCATAGAGGTCTACAACAGGGAGACCAACGGCGTGCTGCTCGGGAGAAAGACGTTCAAGGAGATAAAGGGGGAGAAAAAGAAAGTGGTGACGATAAAGAACGTGTACCCCTTCCAGATGGAAAGGCGCACGCCGTCGCAGGTCACGCACGGCAACATAGCAGCGTTCAAGCGCGTGCTGAGGACGATTGATTCCTTCGATGCAGAAATAGTCGGAGGGTATCATTCCCACACGCCCCCTTATTACGTTGTCAGGCTTTCCAAGGGGGACATAAGATCGATAAAAGAGGACATAGAGGCCATGCTGAAGATAGGGTACACCAAGATGACGAAGGGATGGATTGAAATCCTCATGTCGATAAAGAAGAAGGAATACAAGAAACCGAGCGGCAGGGAATGGTACATCTGCGACTACATCAAGAAGCTGCGCTGCTACCTGAGAACGCATGAGAAAACGGGCTATAACATACTGCTTTCTGCCTACTGGGTTTATCCGAAAGGGGAGATAGAAGGCACAAAACTGAGGAAGGTTAAATTCGGAGTCAAGGAAGTCGCTGTCTATGTGGAATGGATTCTTTAGCGGGCTTGGCCTAGCAGCATAATCATCTGGTGACCTCAAGCCTGTTTACTGTTTCGAGAAGCTCCTTGGCCTTGGCATTCTTTTCGAAATGCTGCCTCACGGGATCGAGCAGCTCGTTTATTTTCAAGGCGACCGCTGCTTTCAGGTCCATGGGATGGATTTCGCCTGCAGAATAAGCAGTCTTCAAATCGTTATAATTTTGAAATGATACGCTGCTCTTATTTTTCCTTTCTATTTCAAAGTTTTTGAATTTTTCCAGTATGATGTATTTGCAATATTCTATGATGGGATTATCGGGGGTTTGTTTTTCCGGGCAATAGGCTTTCATCATCTTACGTTCAATTTCTTCTTTCGAATCAGTCATGAATATTGCTGAGTCTGGTATCGATTTTGACATTTTCAGGTCTATTGTTCTTTCAAGTCTGTCATTCTCGGAACTCGTTGGCCTCAAAAGCCCCATGAGCATGTGATGCGAAACCACTACCGGCTTCCAGAAACCAAGCTTCGACCCTATCTCCCTCGCGAGCATGTTGACCTTGCGCTGGTCCATGCCGAGCTGGCAGATGTCCGTCTTCAGTTGGAAAATGTCCGCGGCCTGCATGCACGGGTAAAGTATCTGCGACGCCTGCTGGACTTCCGCGTCTTTCCTGCCCATTATCTGGCCGCAGCGGATGATGCGGCTGACGGTTGCGTTGCGCGCGACCTGCATGACCTTCTTCCAGTAGTCGTCGTCTTTCACGAGTTCCGAAGCCCATACGAACTCGACATTATCCAAGTCCATTCCGCTGGCTTTCCATACCTCGATCAGGTATTTGCCGACCGTCTGGATTCTGTCGAGGTCGCCGCCCATTTTGTTGTTCGCCCAGCCGTGCCAGTCGGCGA
>CAYGVQ010000124.1:0-1667 GCA_964353515.1 uncultured archaeon | reverse complement strand
TTCTTCCCATGCGATTACCTTTCCGTTATTATCTATTTTCGGATTCCCCAGATTCTTGGTTATTTCTTTTATGTCCTTTTCCATGGCGGCTGTCGTAATCACAGCTCCATAATTGTCCGAGTTGTATATCGCCCTTTCCATCAGCTCCCCCAAATTCACGTTCGTTATGTGGTCGCAGGGAACGATTAGAAGGTAATCAAAACCTGTCAGAAGGTCTCCAAACTGAAGGACCGAGTCTGCAGTTCCCCTGAAACGCGGTGTTTCGCTCTCTTGCAAGTATCCAGACCTGGGCGTAACGAAGACTTTCTCGAATCTGTAACCTTCGAACCTTAGTTTCCCTCTTATTTCATCATCGTTAGGCTTTTGAACAGGCAGGAAAAGGTATTCTATGCCCGCATCTTGAATGAGATCGGCATTAAAGTAGGCGAGTCTTTTGCCAGCTACCCTAAACGTAGCCTTGGACTGCACACCAGGCTCCACAAGCGGCCACAGCCTTCCCCCCTTTCCTCCCATCAGTTCAACAGCTGCAATTCTTTTTCCCTGATACATGATAATGACTATCTTCGATGTTTTTTAAACTTATCGGTAGTTAATACTCTTTAGAAAATATTCATCTATAAATCTTTTTTAAAATTAAAAACCAAAATGGTCTCTATGGAGCAGCTTCTACCCAAGGTCAGGGACGTCGCGGAACGAATTTCGTCATCCGAGCGCAGGCGCAAAAAGCTTGCGGAATTCCTGAAAGCTGATAAGACAGCCAGGCTTTCATTCGCAGTCGAAAAAATCGAACCGCATGAAATCAGGATCGCGGGCGTCGACGGCGGCATAGTCCAGCGCAGCGTTCACGGTTTCGACTTCGTGCTAGCACGGGCGGCCGGGGTTTGCTTCTCGTACGAAAAGGGGAAGGTCGTTAAGGCCGAGTACCATCCTGACAAGATGCCCTCTCCCCAGTTTTTCGCGTTCGAGGCGCTTGCTGACAACGAATGGGTCCAGAGCGCGTCGATGATACGCCAGAAACTCGAGATAGCCAATGCTATAGAATGCGTCTCTAAATTCAGACCTTCGCTTCTCCTACTCGACGGTTCCATCGTCCCCCATTACACCGAAAGGCCGGCGAAAGGCTCGAAAGCGAAGGCAAGCTATGACGAGATGCTTTCCCTCTATAAGAAACTTTTCAGCGACTGCACTGCCTCAGGAGTCCTGCTTGCCGGCGTCATAGAGGATTCGAGAGGCACGAGATTCTGCGAGATGGTGAAAGAAAGGATAGCCTCGCCGGAATTTATCAAAGACCTCGAATGCAGCCGGGACACCAGTCTGCTTTACTGGCTGCTGCAGGAGGGGGAGCGTACGCTAGCGTTTCGCTACTCCGAAAAGGCGGAGGAGCATCCGGCGATAAAGGAGCTGCAAGACGTGGGAGCAGAGGTGTTCTCGTTTTATCTGAAAACAGCTAAATTTGACAGGCCGGTAAGAATCGACTTCCTCGGCAGCGAAAACCTCGCTGACAAGATCGCTTCTCTTGTGCTTTCCATATCCTCGCATCATCCGGGCTACGGCTTCCCAAGCATTCTCATCGAGGCGGACCAGGCGGCGAAGCTGGAAGAGAGTGATATCGAGGGCGTTTACGACCAGATTCTTGCTTACACAGGCCCGCTGCCGGGAATAGCGAA
>CAYGVQ010000123.1:0-1693 GCA_964353515.1 uncultured archaeon | reverse complement strand
CTGCCTTTATCTTCTCCTTCTCGCAGATATCGCGCAGGCGTTTCTCGATCGACCTAGGATCGAGCCTCGAGAGCTTGATGATTTTCGCATAAGCTCTCAGCGCCTGCAGCTTCGGGATATAGGGATCGTTCGCGGTGATTATGACAGGGAATTTCGAATCCTTCACTATCCTGGCGATCGCGTTCACCCCGCCGCGGTCGCTCGTCCCTGAAATGCCGTCGACCTCGTCAACGAGAATCAGCTTGCCGACATGGAAGAGCGGGTGGTTTTTCGAAGCCTCATAGAGCTGCCTTTCTATCGCCTCCGAGTTGCGCTGGTCGCCCGCGTTCAGCTGCACGAGCATCCAGCCCCTTTCCTTCGCGGCGACTTCAGCTATCAGCGTCTTGCCGGTCCCAGGCGGGCCGGCTAGCAGAAGAGCTTTCCCGGGCTTCCATGCCTCGAGCCATCTCGCCACTTCGCCTACTGCCGAATCCTGGCTGGCAATTTCCTTCGAAATCTTCGGCTTGTACTTGTCAACCCAGAGTTCCATAACTCCACGCAATTATATTAAAATCAAATATAAAATAAGTATATGGTCCTGCAATTCTACAATACGCTGACACGCTCGAAGGACGAGTTCAGGCCGCTGCACGGCAACGAAGTTCGCATTTACTCCTGCGGCCCGACCGTTTACGATTACCCGCATATCGGCAACCTGCGAGCGTTCGTGTTTTACGATCTGCTAAGACGCTATCTGAAATACCGCGGTTTTTCTGTCAAGCACGTGATGAACATCACCGACGTCGATGACAAAACGATTCGCAACTCGAAGAAGGAGGGCATGACGCTCGCGAAGTTCACGGAGAAATACACGCAGATATTTTTCGGCGACCTTGAGAAGATCGGAGTCGAAAAATTCGAACTCTACCCGAAGGCGACCGAGCACATCAAGGAAATGGTCGGGATGGTGAAGGCGCTGCTGGCGAAGGGTTTCGCTTACCGCGGCGCGGACGGCTCTATATATTACAATATAAGGAAGTTCCCGGAATACGGCAAATTATCGAAACTCGACATCTCGAGCCTGAAAGCAGGCGCGCGCGTCTCGCAGGATGAGTATTCGAAGGAGGAGGCGAAGGACTTCGCCCTCTGGAAAGCCTGGACGCCGGAGGACGGCGACGTGTTCTGGGAGACGGAGATTGGCAAAGGCCGTCCAGGCTGGCACATCGAATGCTCGGTCATGTCTACTAAATACCTGGGCAAGACGTTTGACATACACACGGGCGGGGTCGATCTGGTCTTCCCTCACCACGAGAACGAAATCGCGCAATCAGAGGCGGCAAATGGGGTACAGGCGGTCCGCTTCTGGCTGCACAACGAGCACGTGATGGTCGAAGGGCAGAAGATGTCGAAGTCGCTGGGCAATTATCTCACGCTGAACGACATGCTGAAACGAGGGCATGACCCGCGCGCGATACGCTATGCCCTGCTCTCGACGCACTACCGCTCCAAGCTCAACGTCACCGACAAGTCGCTGTGGGCAGCCCAGCAGGCGATGGAAAGGATGGACAACTTCATCGACCTGCTCAGGGAAGTCAAAGGGAGCAAACACAACGCTGCAACAGAAAAACTGATTCACAAAACCGAGAAGGAATTCGCAGAGGCGATGGATGACGACCTCGACATCGGCACCGCCCTGGCAAAGCTTTTCGATTTC
>CAYGVQ010000122.1:0-1758 GCA_964353515.1 uncultured archaeon | reverse complement strand
GATCGCCCCTCGCCTTTCTCGCTCCCGTGTTTCTGGCAGCGGCCGGCCCCCTGTGTTCTTGCTCGAGGAAGACTACGCCACTAAAATTTTTTGCTATGGCCATTGTCTGGTCCTTTGAGCCGTCATCAACGACTATTATCTCGTCCGGTTTTTTGACCTGCTTAAGAAGCGACTCCAGACATTTGCCTATGTTTTTCTCTCCGTTGAAAACAGGCACTATGACTGAAATCATATCAGCACGACTCCGAGCCTTTGAACAGGTGTTTGGAAAATGTCCTCAATGCCTTGAATGTCCTTGTGAGTTCGCCGGGATGCGAAATGATCTGGGCCACTTTCGGAAGTATGTAGCCTCCGCGCAGGTAAAATTCCTTCCTCCCTTGGTCGCACAACCTGATCAATTCGCCAGGAGGCAGATCGGGCTTGGAAATCGTGGTGTTGTGGAAACCGTTCTCCAGCAGCCATCTGGAATAGTCCTCCGTCGACAGGTAGCCGCAGCGCTTCGCCCATTCATACGCTTCCGTCCCGGGATAGGCCATGAGAGGATAGAACTGCGCGGTGTCCGGATTGAGCTCCTTGGCGAATACGATGGTATCGCGTATGGTTTCCCTTGTATCGCCGGGCAGGCCAAGTATGAAGCAGCCGTTGACCAGAAGACCGATTTTCTTCGTTTTTTGCATGAAATAAGTTTGCATCTCCTTGGTCGTGTTCTTGTGTATGTTGTCCAGAACGCTCTGCCTCGGCGTTTCGAAACCCACGCAAAGCAGCCTGCAGTTCGCCTTTTTCATAAGTTCCAGCGTTTCTGTATCCGTGTTGACCCTTGCGTTGCATGACCATTTGAGCCTTATTTTCCTATCTATCAGAAGCCGGCATATTTTTTCAGTCCTCTCCTTTATGACGGGGAAGGTGTCGTCCTCTATCATGACTTCCTTCACAGATGGGAGCTCGCTCTGTATGTATTCGAATTCGCTGACAACATTCTCAGGGGATCTGTAGCGATAAGATGATTTGAAGGGGATGTTGCAGAAGGAGCAGTTGTAAGGGCAGCCTCTGGCAGTCAAAAGCGTGACTTGTGGCCAGCGCAGCGAGGCGTAAAAATATTTTTTGATATCGAGGTGCCTCTTATAGACTTCGGAAACGAAAGGCAACTCGTCGAGGTTTTTGATGAGCGGTCTTCGGGCGGTTTTGATTATCTTAGAGCCCTTTCTGAAAGCCAGTCCTTTGACGTTGCTCAAAGCTTTGCCCCCATCTATCGCCTCTGACAAATCAACTACGGTTTCATCATATTCCCCCATGCATATGGAATCCGCGCCCTTCGACAATTTTAGAGTCTGCTCAGGAAGGTTTGTGGGATGCGTTCCGGCGAGAGATACGTGCGTAATGCCTAGTTCCTTGATTCTGGCCGCGATGTTCACGTCATTGTATATACTCGGGGTGCTCGTATCTACGATTACCAGATCGGGCCTGAAATCCCTTACGAAGGCCAAGGTTTCATCTTCGCTCCATTCATTGGCGACGGCATCGACCAGCTTCGCCTCGAAGCCGTGCTTTTCAAGATTCCCTGTTGCATAAGCCAGATAGTACGGGTAGTAAAAAGTCCCACCCTTCGTCACGCAGGGCGAGCGCGATTGCCTCGAATACATGGGCAGGAACGGCGGGTTCAGCAGCAGTATTTTCATGAAATCACATATTAATAGCAACGCAGAAATATATAAAAAACAAGCAGTTGGCGGGTTTGGCTATGAAAATGAGGTATTTCGA
>CAYGVQ010000121.1:0-1927 GCA_964353515.1 uncultured archaeon | reverse complement strand
AAGAAAATAAGCTACCACATAAAGGAACTTGAAAGGCTTGAAAAGGTAAAAACCAAAAGAATCGGCAAAGCGCTGATCGCCTGGCCGCATGACATGGAAAGATTGAGAGTGATATACGAACTGATAAGGGTGGAATAATGGTAATGTCGAACATCTTGAAAAAGATGTTGATTGCCAGAGCATTCACCAATGAAAAAGGCAGAATAAGATTGTACAATAGAATGGACTGGTCCATGATACCGTCTTGGGTCTTCGGTGACATTCTACAAAAAATAGGGGAATTAAAAGGTGAAAAATACTTGCATGACCTTGGTTATCAGCAAGGCATTAAAATAGCGGAAGAGATGCTGGAGTCCATGGGTTTGAAGCCCAGAAGCGGCTGGATAGCACAGAACGCCGTAGTAGCAACGCTGGATTTCATAGGTTTCGGTGTGCTAAAGTTCGTAAAAAGCGACGTAAAGAGCGATGGACATCATCATGTAATAATTCACATAATAGATCATCCTGTGACGGAACACGCCAAAAAAATGTTCGGTGAGAAATCAATGGTGTGTTCTTGGTTCAGGGGCGTATACGCAGCGCACGGCGAAATGGAACTCGGTCTCAAAAATGTTTATTTCAAGGAAAACAAATGCGTGTGCAAGGGTGATCCTTATTGCGAATGGGAGAGCAAATGGTGATAATATGGCTGTGGAAATTGTAGACAGTAGAACGGATATGGCAGCTCCAAGCGCAAGGAAATATCCTGTTACGGATTTGGTTCAGGCTAAATCTCTTGTAAGTTATGACGGCAGAGGTCCTTATGGAGAATTCGGAAGCGAGGAAAACTTGATAAGATATCTGGAGAGTCTGGATGATAAAGAATCCAGAAGTAAGAGTGACCTCTACAGGGTAATGACAAGTAGATTTGGTGGCTGGCTATTTACAGACCGTTTGTACGAAGACAGACCACGAACAGAATTAGATAAAGCAATATACAATACGAAATCATGTAGATCTGTCCACGACAGAAAACATGTCGTCAGGGAACAATTGTTAAAGTTGATGAGAGAAGGCAGCGGACGATTTTCATTGGAAGACCCCATGCAAATTTACGATCTTGGCTCAGGCCCAAGCGATTACACCGTCGAGGCTTTCGCCAAGTATAGTAATTTGTATAACGGCAGGGGTTTGCCCGCGCATGCCACTTGCATCGATCTTGACCCAACTGCGATTAGGAGGGGTAAAAAACTGGCAAAGGCTGCTGGGGTTAGACAATATATTGATTTCAAAAAAGACGGTATAGGAACAATGCTAAAAGAAGGCATAATAAAAGATGCAGACCTGATGATGGCCATAGGTGTCATATGTCCTCTACCAGATGACACCGTAATGAAATTGTTTACACGTTCACGAGATTCACTTGAAGAAGGAGGACACTTATATACCTGTGCTATGAGACATCATCCACTTGAAAATGTATTGAAAAAGGCAGGCTGGAATTTAAATCACAGGGAACCTGAAAAAGTTGAAAAAATGATGAAGGATGCTGGCTTTGGCAATATAGAAATCTATCTTACGCCAGAAGAACTATTCGTAATGGCGTTAGGGCAGAAAGGATAATAAAATTATTTTTTCAAAACAATTCCATTTGAACCCATTTCCATGGGGTAGACATCGGTTCCATGCTTTGTTCTTCTCATTTTCCTTATCATGAGCGACCTAGTTATACCTCCTCCTACACCAAAAAGATTGAGTATTATGATGCTGTCTACGACGAATTCGCTCACTCCGTCTCTTGAAAGGCTTCCTCCTCTCTCGCCTATTTCATTTTCAAGTATTTCTGATGTTACTATGGCTGTAGTCCCTGTCTTCTTCAGCAGGCGTATTAGTTCGAACAGTCGCTTTCTTAGGACCGCAGGATCTTTTAGATACATGCCAACCAGCG
>CAYGVQ010000120.1:0-1964 GCA_964353515.1 uncultured archaeon | reverse complement strand
TGTGTGCTGCAAAATATATTTCCGAAATTGTGAAAAATTTTCCGGTAAAAATCGCAGAAAAGTTTATATTATACTTTTGCGTTAGTTCAAAAAGGAGGTGTCCTGATGGGTCTTATAAAAGAGTTCAAGCAGTTCCTTGACGAGTACAAAGTCATGGGCCTTGCCATAGCCTTCATCATAGGCGCTGCGCTTACGACGCTCGTGCAATCGCTGGTAAACGATATAATAATGCCAGTGATTTCGCCTGTGCTTTCGGCGACTGGCGACTGGAAGGCATCTGTGTTCCAGATCGGGCCGGTAATCCTGAAATGGGGCTCGTTCCTAGGCGCAATAATAAACTTCGTGATAATCGCCTTCGTCATCTTCATGATAGCGAAGATGATCCTCAAGGAACAGAAAGTCATAAAGAAATAGGCTTTTTCTTCCGTTTTATTTTAATTTTATATTACATTAGACGCAATTATTACCATGTCAGTCGTCTATTTTTCACCTGCGACATCGAAGGACGAAATGCTGAAAGCGCTCGAAAAACTATATGAGAAAATCGCCAGAGACTTCAATGTAAAGGGGAAGCGCGTGGCGATAAAACTGCACTTCGGCGAGAAGGGCAACAAGACGCACCTGGACCCGGCGTTCGCGAGGAAAATCTGCGAGCTCGTGCGCAGCCGCGGCGGCAAGCCTGAGCTTGTCGAATGTAACACGCTCTACCGCGGCGAGCGGCTGAAGACAGAGAAACATCTGAAACTCGCGCAAGCGCATGGCTTCGATTTCGCGCCGGTCGTGATATGCGATTCAGCGAAGGACTGGGAAATCGCCGTCAAAGGAAAGCATTTCAAAAAGGTTAAAGTCGGCGGCCTTCTGAAGAATTACGACCTCATGATAAGCTTGGCGCACGCAAAAGGTCACATAGCCTCCGGCTACGGCGGCAGCCTGAAGAACGTCGGCATGGGTCTGGGAAGCCGCGCAGGCAAGCTGGAAATGCACGCGAAGGTCAGGCCAGTATTCGACCACGAGAAATGCAGGGCATGCGGCGTCTGCGTTGAGAAATGTCCTGCGGATGCTATCGTCCTTGAAAAATATGCGGTGATGGATTCGGCGAATTGCATCGGCTGCGCCACATGCATAGCGGTCTGTCCCTACGGCGCGGTCGAAATCCCCTGGTTCAACACGACAGCGCAGGAGATTCAGGAGCGCATAGTCGAATATGCCCGCGGCATAACAAGCCGGATAAAAACCATATACTTCAACTTCCTCGTCAACATCACGCCGCACTGCGACTGCGTCGCGGACTCGGGAGAACCGATGATTAAAGACATTGGCATTCTGGCCTCCGAAGATATCGTCGCTATAGAACAGGCGTCTATAGATATGATTACAGAGCGTGCAGACAGGGATGTTTTCAAAGAGGTCAACAAGATTGACGTCTCTGTCCAGCCGGCTTACGCAGAGGCGTTAGGCATGGGGCAAAGACTATATGAAATTGCCAGGGTTTAGGTGCCAAAGCCGCGAAGCTTTTGCAGGGATGCCAAGATGTCCGTGTTAAATGTGCCGCCTAGAAGCGGCTGGGCAGTTGCAAGCTTCGGTAAAGCAACTGTGAGCAAAAGAAGAATGAGGATTTTCTGGGCCTGTTTTCCCTGCAGCCTTCTCCTGTAGTAAATCATCTTGTCGGTCATCTTTTCTATGATGACATCAAAATCCGCATAGTTCTCAAGTGTTTCTGTCCTTCTTGAACCTTCGCGCAAATATTTTATTTTCATATCGATAAAATCGTCAGGAATTGCCGGATCGTTGAAAAACCCAAGCAAAGAGTTAAACCTGCGGGCAGTAAAGCTGTACCAACTGCTGATTCTGCCGTTCTCATATGCAGAGTTTTCATCCATGGAGACACCATCCCGATATAAGACGCAAAAAAAGGTCGTTTGATTATTGAAGGGCAACTTTTAAATTGTTTTGCACGGCAAGGC
>CAYGVQ010000119.1:0-1965 GCA_964353515.1 uncultured archaeon | reverse complement strand
CAGAACACGCGTCAGGCATAGTGGATTGCATAAAATGCGGGGAATACAACATCGAGCTCTACAAGATTCTGAGGCCGGGGGATTTCACGATAAAGAGAAGCCGTCAATAAGGCATCTCCGCTTATATTTTCGCTATCTACAATTCGCTATCGAAAGATATTTAAATACTAAGGTTACATAATCACTTAAAGGTAACAAAATTTAGGTGATATTAATGGTAGTTACTAACTTTGAAGGATATGCAATAAGTGTAAATGAAGCGGATTCAACCATGAGCATGGTGGGCAAAATGGCGCAACTCATGCTAAAGGGTTACAGCCCTGAAAATGCTTATAAGCATGGTGTCCACAAAAAGCGTGCACTTAGCTATAAAGTAGCATGCGATTTGGTAATTCCTTTTTTGGAGAGTCAGGAGCTAAACGTAGAATACAAAGACAAACATGCTGTGAATTTAGCAAAGGCCTATGCGAATCTGGGCAAGCCAGAAAAGGCGAAGGTCATAGGAAAGACCTTAGTCGCCACAGGAGATTATAAAAACGCTGACAAGGTTTTCAGATACGGAAAAATCAAGTCGCTTGATGTTATCAATGAATTGGACGGTCCCGGAAAGGAGTCTTACTTGAACCATGTGGTTCAGGGAATGAAAACCAGAAGAGAAAGAAGCCTGCAAAAGAGGCAGCAAAAGGCAGGCGAGGAGCTATTGGTTCCTGTTGCTCTTCAGATAGAACAACTGGATAAAAGGCTCAAAAAGGTCAAAGAAGAAAGCAAAGAAGAAAGAGATAATGAATTAAGCCAGTATGAAAAAATGAAAGAGGAATACTCCTCTTTGCTGGGCAAAAGCTTCACGCCGGAAAACGGCAGGGAGTTTTATGAGAATGCAAGGAAAGCCGGAAAGCTTTGGAACAATATTTCCAAGAGATACGGCTCCAACGAAGACCCAAGGAACCCCAAGAAATCCAAGCTGACCGAGCTTACAGAGAAAATAGCCAGCATAAACGAAAGGGTAGAAGAGAAGAATAAGGAATATTTTAAAAACGAAAGGAAATATTTTGAAACCATTGGAGCTATGGAGACAAGATACAAGCAAAAACTGCAGAAGGACGCAGAAAAGCTTGGATACAAAGGGGAACTTTTTCCTAAGCCCAAGAAGGAACCTCCAATGCCTGAATGGAAAAAGGGAATTGAAAGTGGTGAAATAGACATATCAACCCACAAGGGCAGGATAGCCCTAAGAAAAACGGCAAGAGATTACGCAAAAAACGGTGATTTCGACAATGCTGTTGCAATATACGGGCAAGTAGGCAGAGGAAAAGACAGAAGGGCGGTCAGAAGACTCAATGAGTATCTCGAGGGGGCTGAAGGGAAGAAGGGGGAGGCTGCTACAAAGTATTTCAGAAACAGGAATAGGTGGAGATACTATGTTGCCGGCGGCTTGCTAGGAGCAATGCTTATTGGAGCAGGGGTATGCAACTTGAAGAAAAGGCCAACCCAGTATGTTTTGAAAGAAATAACAATGGAAGACACATACAAGGATTTGGCAGAGGAACCATTATTTTACACAGTCAAGGACGGCGACAGGCTTCTGAAAATCACAGAAAGGTTCAATCCGGCATTAAACCAGCAGGAACTTGCGAAGAAAAACAATGCGATAGCGACACAAAACAGCACAAAATATCCTGGCCTTCTGAAGGACACCAGATCAGTCTTGCCTACCGGCGAGGTTGTAAACAGGCCGGATGGTATAATTGGAGACGAAATCACATCCGGCATGCAAATAGAAGTAGGTAAAAAGCTGGTAGCAGTAACGAAAAAAGATGTAAGAAAAATGAAGGTCCCCTTTCCCCTTTAGAAAAGCGGGGCAAATAACCTTCATCCTTCTTTTTATTTTTCCTTTTAATTTCATGCAAATTTTTACTTTTTAAACTTCAAACCAACCATAAAGCATGAAGAGGGTTGAATTCTTAC
>CAYGVQ010000118.1:0-2050 GCA_964353515.1 uncultured archaeon | reverse complement strand
AGGGAGGCGTATCACAACATGGCGAAGGACGAGAAATTCTTTGTCATCAGCGGCGACAGGGCGAAGGAAGAAATTTTCGAAGACGTGAAAAAAATCGTGGACAGATACCTTGGCGTATAGCTTGGGACCGAGATTGTTGTTTTGCTGAATTTTCGGGTCTTAGGATGGATTTATATTTCCAAAAACGATAATAAGATATGGGCGCGGAAAACAACAATGGCAAAGAGCAGCAGCTTTTTGAAGGCCGGGGCTTTTGCGCAGCCCTTTATGAAAACGGGGAAACCAAACGCAAAGAATCCGACAAAGTAAGGGATTTCTGCCCGATCATAAAAGAGGCGACGGTTGCCTGGATAGATTACGTTGTTAACGATTTTGAAAAGGAAAGTTTTGAGGTCGCAGAAGCACTCGGTTTCACGGAACAACTGGTAAATAGCATTACGAAATGTTCAAGAAGCGGTTACGAAGATTTCGAAAACGAGGTCGCGATTCTTATCCCGGCGATAAGGGTCAGCGGCTTCGAGGTCCACATCGACCCGCTTTTCATTTTCATAAGACAGAACATGATTCTCACGATGCACACGAAGGAAACGCGCAGGTTTTTCCGTCTAAGAAGATACGCAGAAACGCTGCTGAGAAAGCTCCCTCAGGGTCTGTTGCAGAACGACAAAATAACGCTTCTTCTTATCCGCATCATTGATGAAAACAACGCCCGCAACTTCGACCACTTGAGAGAGATAGAAGAACAGGGGGACAAGATGAGCGAGGACCTTGCCAACCCGAAAACCCCGCGCGATGTTTTAGGCCCGAAAATCCACCAGATGAAACATGCCCTTATTACCTACCTCGGCGGCCTGTGGGCAACCGTGGACGCGCTCAATTCGATCAGATACGGCGACCCGGACCTGCTCACTGACGATTCAAAGATACTCGACCGCCTCAGCGGCCTGGTAGGCGAACTGCATTCACAGATAGGCCTTGGAGAACACATGAGCGAAGTCCTTGCCAGCGGCCTCGAGGTCCTCCAGTCGATTTACAACAACCAGCTACAGATCCTCAACAACCGCCTTGCGCTGCTTGCCGGTTATCTTGCGATTTTCGGCACCGCGCTGCTCGTGCCCAACACGATAGCAACGGTTCTAGGAAACCCCATGTTCGACCTCACAGACAAAGATATTTACTGGTATCTGTCCCTGATTGTCATTTCAACGGTTGTTGCAACTATTTTTGCGTGGTGGGCGGTCAATAAAATGAAACTTCTGCCCAGAAGACCCGAATGAATAAATACCACCGCGACATATTTAGATATCGATGCGCATGTTTTCAAAGGTTTTCATTACCTGGAAAAAGGATTACGGAGAGAATATCGTGCTCAGGGTCTGCGGGCTTCTCAGGCAGACGGGTATTGCATACGCTTTTGACGAACCCCAGGACTGCGACCTCGCCATAATGGTCGGCGGCGACGGGACGATGTTGAAACATCAGGCATCGCTTGAATGCCCCATATTCGGCATAAATCCAGGCAAGTCCGTGGGCTTCTACACCTCGGCTGACAGCGGGGATTTTGAAAAGAAACTCAGAAAGCTGCTGACAGGCGAAGAGGGGAAGGCTTATTTTTTAAAGGAATTCACAAGACTCGAGGCAAGCATAAACCAGACCCCTCTGCCGTTCCTTTCGCTAAACGAAGTTCTGGTCTCGCCCATTTATGTAAGAAGGATATTCGAGTCAGCTCTGACAATTAAGGGCAAACGTTCGGAGGAAAGGAATTCAGGGGTACTGATCTACACCGCAAGCGGCTCGCATGCCTATGCCAAATCTGCCGGAGCAAAAACGCTCGAGGAGAAAGACAGGTTCGGCGTGACAGCCATCGCTCCCTATTCGGGCCGGCTTAAAAGAGGTGAAATCACGCTGGCCAAAGGGCAGGTATCGGTCAAATGCCTCAACGACGAAGGCGAAATATGCATCGACGGCCAGGAAGAGCAGGTGTGCAGGCTGAAGAAAGGCGATATCGTAACGGTAAGGAAGAGCCCCAAGCCTGCAAAAATAATCTTTT
>CAYGVQ010000117.1:0-2092 GCA_964353515.1 uncultured archaeon | reverse complement strand
CGTGCTCTATCAGTTTTTTTGCAGTGTCGCTTATGATAAGATGGGTTTCGATGCCCAGTTTTTTCAGGACCTCGAGCAGGCTAATGCCCAGGATAACGCAGGAGCTGCCGGAAATCCCCACTATCACCTTTTCAGGCATGTTCCACTGTCCCTTTATCAGCATCGATTTTCAGGCGATCGCCCGTCTTTATTTTTTCGATGTCTATCCCGTCGACGCACGGTATGCCGGCGAGGATCACGCCTGTCGCAACAATCGTTTCAGTCTCCTTGTTTATGATTGCCTTGGGCGCGACGCCGTTTTTCTTCAGGCCGTAAATCACATACGAGCCGACGGTCGAGCCCTTGCCGTTAGGGAAAACAAGGATTTTGTCCTTTACGTTTTTACCCTCGAGTTCGTGGCCCTTCTCAATCACGTTACCGGTCTTTGCGTCAATTCCGCCATAGAATCCAAGCGGCGTTTTTGAGACGATTGCCTCGCCTTCGACTTTGCCCGGAGATATGCTTCGTCCTTTCATAATTTCTTTCATCATAATCACCCCTTGATCAGGTCGTCTATATTCTTGAATACAACGCTCTGCTTACAGAAGCCCGGCAGGTAGTTCGCCGCCTTGCCGGAGTCTACGCCGGTCGTCTTGAAGCCCATCTGCTCTATCGGCGAGACGACCATGCAGGTGTCTGCAACAATTTTGCCTCCCGCTTTCTCTATCGTCGCACTAAGACCCATCCTTTTCGCTGCGTCCTTCATGACGCGGGAAGTGCAAACCCACAGCGGCTTTTTAAGATGCTTGCCTTTAACCTTTTCCGCTATGTGTATTATCTCCCTCAGCGACGCGTGCGGGCAACCGATGACAACGAGATCGGGCTCGCTGCCCGTGTTGAGCTTTGCGTACGTTTCCTTTATCTCCTGCTCGCCCACTTCGATTTTTTCAAGACCATGCGTATCCATCAGATGCGCTTCTGGCGTGAGACCTTCAGCGTGGTACAGCGCGACCGCTCCGCTTGCAGCCATCGCAGCTCCTAGCGCCTTGAGATTGTCGGTGTTCGCGTTTTTTATGCCGGTGAAATAGGGGACTTTGCTGCCGGCGATTTTGCCGACATGCGAACCAAGCGCGCCGAAATCAGCGTTGAACTCGAGCTTCGCATTGACCTTCACCAGCAGGTGAGGCTTCCTGTTTTCGTCTAGGTGGAAGCCATAATTCGGCGTGAAGCCGCATATCGCGGCAGCGAGAGCTGAAGGCCCGCCTTCCCTGTTCGTCCTCGCGCCTATTACAGAGTTAGAGAAGGCGACCGCCGAACTCTCCGACCATGCGATGTGCTCGCGGAAGCGAGGAAGATTGCCTGCGAGATATGGCGTGCACGTCGCTGATGCTATGATGCCCATTGCTTCGAACGCTTTCATTATCCTTATCTGATTCTGCGCGAAGTCTTTCGGAAAACCCATCTCCTCCCAGCTTTCCATGTCCATGCCCGCAGGATTGAGCGTCGTCATGATGCGGACCTTCGCTCCCTTGCGGGCGATGTCCTCGAGGAAGTCGAGGCCCGGATCGCCTATCGACTTGTACGACACGCCCGCGACCTGCGCCGAGCCGATTTCTATCATCTGGTCCGCCTTGTAAATCTCGCCCAGCCGCACGAGCAAGCGCATCTGGCGCTCGATGACATCGCCATGCTCGCCGTGAAGCATCTTCTCCTGTTCTTTCGTCAGGAACATGTTATCTCCTCCTTTAGCTTTGAATCACTTCAGATAATCCTCAATATTAATATTCATAGGCAGCTCGGGCCTGCTGAAGTCCTTGCCTTTCGAGATTAGCGGCTTGGTCAGGTCGAAGCCTACCTTTGTCGTCTCCCTAGTCGCCATGTCAGACGAAGGGTCGAGGGACGAACCCTTCTCCTTCGTTTTCACGACCATGTCCTTGTCGCCCTGGAAGCGCGTTGCCATCGCCCATTCTATCTCATTCGGATCCTCGATGTTGATGTCGCTGTCGACGATGAAAACATGCTTCATAGAGTGATGCCCCTTGAACGCCGCTTCTATCGCTTTGCGTCCGTCGTCTTCATCCTTCTTTTTTATTTTCACCGCGCCGTGCAGCCA
>CAYGVQ010000116.1:0-2124 GCA_964353515.1 uncultured archaeon | reverse complement strand
ATAATAACGCACAGAAAAATGGACATATCAGCAATAGCCATTGCAAAAAGTACCAGCGGCTATACATATATAGTAAATAGCGATGTCATGGAAAGGATCAAGGAAAGGGACGTGCTAAAGGTGCAGAAAGACCTTGGCATGATAACTGTCATAAGCCCTGAAGCCCTAGAGGAAACGCCTGGCGTTATAGCATACCTGCTTTCCTCGCTTGCAGTCGAAAATATAAATGTTGTTGAATTTGTTTCATGCTACAAGGACACGTTGCTTGTTTTCAAGAACTCGGATATAATGAGGGCCTACGAAATACTTTCAGATAAATTGAAAAGTTAGCGCTTAAGAATTTCGAGCATCCTTTTGTGAAGGCTTTCGTTCGCGGCTGCGAGAATTCCGCCTTTTTTCATTTCTACCGGCTTTCCTTCGGTAGTCGTAATCTTTGCTCCCGCTTCTTTGGCTATTAACGAGGCGGCTGCGAAATCCCATGGACTGAGCAAGAATTCCCAGTAACCGTCTGCCCTGCCACAGGCGATAGAGCACATGTCCAACGCAGCCGAACCGTCCCTGCGTATGCCGTGGACATTTCGGGAAAAGAATTCTGCTATCTTCTGCAGATTTTTCTTCATCAGTTCACCTCTGTCATAATAAAATCCCGTGAGCAGAAGCGAGTCTTTGAGCTCTTTGGCACTGGAGGCTTTTATCTTTTTGCCGTTCAGATACGCACCGCGACCTGCGACAGCATGGAACATTTCGTTTTTTAGAGGGTCATAAACCACGCCCATCGCCTGCTTCCCCTTCTTCACTAGGGCAATGGAAACGCAGAAAAAGGGATAGCCGTGCATAAAATTCGTCGTGCCGTCAAGCGGGTCTATAATCCAGAGGTTTTCGCCCTCTGCGCTGGTGCCTTCTTCGGCGAGGATGCCGTGATCGGGAAAACTTTTTCTTATCATCGAAGTTATCAGCTTTTCTGAATTCTTGTCAACATTAGTTACGAAATCTATCTTGGTCTTGAAGTCAACTATTCTCCTGCTGCTGGACTGATGCAGTATAAGCTTCCCTGCTTCTCTCGCTGCCTCAACAGCGACTGAAAATTCCTCATTTGGTTTCTTCATCGATCCACTTCGTAAATTCCTTAGAACCTCCAATAATGGGGAGAGCAATGATTTCAGGGTTTGAATATTGATGCGCCGCTTTGACTTTTTTGATGAGCTCCCTGAGAACACTTTTCTTGGTTTTAACGACAAGGAGCGCTTCTTCAGCGACGTGGATTTTACCCGTCCACCAGAATTTGGAAGTCATATGCGGGATTATGTTGACGCAGGCAGCTAGGCGCTCCTTTAGCAAAAGGTCCGCTATCTTATGGCCTTCTTCCATTCCCGGACATGTTATCAAAACAACTATATACATAGCAAAACTTATCCTATAATGGTCCCTGTGAATTTTTTGCCCTGCAAAGCATTTCTTATGTTATCCAGTTTTCTTCCGTCCAGAAAGATGGTCTTTATTTTGGCATCTCCCAGCAGTCTGGCTGCAACCTGATCCATTACTCCTATGGGACCCGCCATGTATTTATTGACCTTCATCATTTTGTAAACCTCCTTCGGGCTTATTTTCTGCAGCATCTTGGCGCTTTTGTACTTCCTAGGGTCTTTGTCATAAACCCCGCTCACATTGGTCCCTATGACCAGCAGGTCTGCGCGGAAAAATTTGGCTGCAGCGGCGGCGACAGCGTCTGTCGTCTGGCCTGGCACGGTTCCGCCGAGCACCACTATTCTTTTTGAAGCAATACCATGCTCGAGCTCTTCCTTGTTCTCAACGACTTTCGGGTATGCATGTTTGCCAAGGGCTGCTACAAGGGCAAGGGCGTTCATCCTTGTTCCAAGAATGCCCATGTGGTCAAGGAGTTTTTCCGAAGGCTTCAGTTTTCGCGTTGTTCTTATATAATCCTTCGTCATCCTACCTCCTCCCGTAACGATTATTATTTCATGCTTCTTGCGGAGCTTTACCAGAAACCTTGAAAATTTTTTCAGATAGTTTATGTCCGGCAGGCCTCTCGGACAGACTATCGAGCCACCTACACCGAAAACTATGCGCATACCAACACCTCACTATTATTATGTATTTTTAGTA
>CAYGVQ010000115.1:0-2160 GCA_964353515.1 uncultured archaeon | reverse complement strand
TTTGTCAAGTGCGAGCTGTGCCCGAGGTTCTGCACGATCGCGCCAGGCAAAACGGGCTTCTGCGGCGTGCGCAGGAACGAGAAAGGAACGCTGCGCTCGCTCGTCTACGGCCTGCCGATTTCAGTCGCAATCGACCCCATCGAGAAGAAGCCGCTGTTCCACTTCGCGCCGGGGACGAAGTGCCTGTCCGTCGCGACTGTCGGCTGCAACCTGCGCTGCCGCTTCTGCCAGAATTATACAATATCGCAGGAATACGGCGAGGTTCACGGCGAGAAAATGCAGCCTGAAGAGATAGTCGCGCTGGCGAAAAGCTACGGCGTCGAGGGCATGTCCTACACCTATACTGAGCCGACCGTCTTCTACGAATACGCGCTCGACATCATGAAGCTCGCGAAGAAAGCGGGATTATACAACACGTGGGTTTCGAACGGCTACACGAACCCTGAGCCAATCAGTAAGATGGCAAAGTATTTGGACGCCGTTAACGTCGATCTGAAAGGCAACGACGCATTTTATAAGAAGGTCTGCGGGGGAATTGGCATTGCGCCGGTTTTCGAGGCGCTGAAAGCCTACAAGGAGAACGGCGTATGGGTCGAGGTCACGAATCTCATAATCCCAGGCTACAACGATTCGCCCGCCGAGATAGCAAAGCTTTCCGAGTGGCTGGCCAAGAATCTGGGAAAGGAAACGCCCCTGCATTTCTCCGCTTTTTATCCGCAGTACAAGCTGGCAGGCACGAAGCCGACGCCTGCGGCAACGCTCGAGAAGGCGGTTGAAATCGCGCGCAAGAAGGGCGTGAAATGGGTTTACGCCGGCAACATTTACGGCAACCGCTACGAATCAACCTGGTGCTGGAAATGCGGGACGCGGGTGATCGAAAGGGCGGGCTTTGACTTGCTTTCTTTCTCTGCCAAATGCCCCAAGTGCGGCGAGCGCGCCGACCTTAAAGGCATGCAATGGGTCAAATGATTTTAAATACCAGACCTGATAAAAGAAGTATAACGTGATGTTATGGAAAAAAATGCCGTTGACAAGAAGAAGGAAGAGGAAGCGAAAAGGCGCGTGAAGCAGGGCTGGATCCGCGTCGGCATGATGATAGAGGCTCTGGCGATCTCCAAGGACACCGCCGAGTCAGCGATGACCAAACACGTGGAAAAGATGGACAGGGAAAAGGACATCCTGATTTACAAAAAGGACTTCAAGGGCATTCAGGAAGTGAAGACGCCGCTTCCGAACATAGAAAAAGGCTATTCCCAGGTTGTTGACATGGAGATGGTCGCGGAAAACTTCGACAAGCTGGTTTACATCGTGATGAACTACGGGCCGTCGGCAATAGAGATAATAGAACCGAAAAACATAAACATCGACTTCGGCGAAGCCCAGGGCATACTCAACTCGCTCGCATCGCTGATACACACTTATGCTGCCAGGGGAGTCGGCGGGATGCTGGTTTCTACCTGAATTACCTTCTGCCTTTTCTTATGACTTGTTTTATGGTATCCCTGAATTCATCAAGGGCAGGGTATTTTTTGACGATTCTTCCCGAAATCTTCCTGGCCGCGAACCTGCCTATCTTGTGGTTTTCTGGATCCTTTCTGATAGCCTTCGAGATCTCTGCTATGCCCATGTAATGCTCCCTTGTGAAGGCCTCACGATCTTGGTTTTTCACGCCTTCACCGAAAACCAGGTTAACTCCTCTTCCGTCCAGGTATGAAAGAGCACCCAGAGCCCCCATGTAGGCAAAGGCGTCTTCCTTTTCCTTTCTGGTTTTTAAAAGCTCGCCTTCCAGCGAAAAGAGAATCTTGTGTTGCGCTTCTTTCTTGTTCGGCGAATCGTCATAGCCGATTCTGAGGCTGTTCAGGCTTATTTGCCAGGCTTTGTTCGCATAATCCACTTTTATGATCCTGTACATAACATTCCTCGTCCTTATCAAGAAAACCCATATGGCAATAATCTTTATAAATCTTAATGGCCTTGATGGCCAGAAACAGACACCTGACCTGCAGTTAACCAGATCAATGGATAAAAAGGACCGCTTGTTAAAGCGCCTTTACTCTTTCTTGGCCCTCTTTGCGGCCGGTTTCTTCGCCCTTGCCTTCCTGGGCTTCTCTGCCTTTGCTTCTTTCTTATGCTCGGCCTTGTGTTCTTTCGCTTCTTCAT
>CAYGVQ010000114.1:0-2164 GCA_964353515.1 uncultured archaeon | reverse complement strand
CTGGGCGAGCAGCGAATCGCTCTCCACGACTCGGTCGGGGAAGCAGCCGTTGCCCACGATTATCGCCAGCTTCGCTTCTGGCTTGCAGGCGCGATGGAGCTCACCGAGGACGCGCTTCATGCCGGCGAAATACGTGTTCGCTGATACGGGCAGCCCGTTGAAGACAACCTCAGGCCCGGCATCGTGGCCGATGTACGAGCGGATGCCTTCGTTTTCGCGGTCTTTGAAAAACAGGAATTCCTCAACGCGGTAGATTTTCGTGTACTCGATTTTGTTCAGGTAAGGCGGCGAGGTGATTACACAGTCAATCGTTTCGTTCTCGAGACGGAGCTTCCTCGCGTCGCAATGCGCGATTGTCGTGCTGCATTTCCTAGTCTTCAGCTTTTTCAGGTCGTGCAGCATCCTCTTCACGTGCGCGAAGTAAACCTTGCGGAAGGGCGGGACGGGATGCTTCCTCATTTTGAGTACGCTGCCGTCCTTGTACATGTAAGAGCAGCGCGTCGCTGTGGTAATCAGGCCGAGGCGGAAGAAATCACGGATATCTCTGTCCCCGATCTTCTCGAGTTCTTTGCTAAAAAATATTACGTCATCGAGGGTGTGAGGATTGAAGAAACGCCTTACGCCGCCGGGAATCCAGGTTTTGTCTAGCATCGCGAATCTCGCTTGCCTCAGCAACGAAAACGCTTCCTTCAGTTTCGCTACATCATATGCCCTGCACTTGACCTTGGCAGCGAATAAAGCGAGCGGCGAGACGTCGAAGCCGACCGAATCAAGTCCGCGCTCGCGGCAGGCGAGATTGGTCGTGCCCACGCCGCAGAAAGGGTCAAGCACCACGCCTTTCTGAAACCCGAACATGTCCAAAACGTTGAAAACGAGTTCGCGCGCATAGCCTTCCTTGTAATAAAACCAGTTGTATACGGGCGAGAATTTGTTCGGTATGAAAGTCGCGAAATCGCCCCATTCGAGTTTATCTTCGATTTTAAATGTCATTATTCTATTTAGAAAGATAAATTATAATATTATTTTTTCATCACGTATTCGTCCATCGCCTTCGCCGCCATTTTGCCCGTTCCCATCGCAAGAATCACAGTCGCCGCGCCTGTCGTTATGTCGCCTCCTGCGAATACCCCTGAAATCGATGTCCTGCCGTCCCCGTCAGCCTCAAGCGTCCCTTCTTTGGCCGTTTTCAGCCCCTTGGTCGCCTTAAGGAGCAGCGGGTTGGGTCTCTGGCCTATCGCGATTATGACAGTGTCAACGTCCCTGACGAAATTCGACCCCTGGACAGGGACTGGCTTTCTCCTACCGCTCTCGTCCGGCTCGCCCAGCTCCATCTGTATGCATTCCATCTGCTTTACGTTGCCTTTCTCGTCGCCGATGAAACGCACAGGCTGCATGAGGAAGTGGAATTCTACGCCTTCCTCTTTCGCATGGTCTATCTCCTCAAGTCTTGCCGTGCATTCCTCATCGGTCCTGCGGTAAACGATGCACGACCGTTCCGCCCCGAGGCGCAGCGCCGTCCTAGCGCAGTCGAAGGCGACGTTGCCCGCGCCTATCGTTACGACGTTTTTCCCGAGCCTTATCGGCGTGTCGTATTCGGGAAACCTGAAGGCCTTCATCAGGTTCACCCTGGTCATGAATTCATTGGCGGAATAGATGCCGTTCAGGTTCTCGCCGGGCACGCAAAGCCACGAAGGCAGGCCTGCACCCGTGCCTATGAAGACAGCATCATAATCCCCGAGGAGTTCATCAATTGTTGCGATTTTACCGATGACCATGTCCTTCGAAATCTCGACGCCGAGCTTTCTGATGTAGTCTATTTCCGACCTGAGAATTTCCTTCGGCAGACGGAATTCAGGAATGCCGTAGGCCAGAACCCCGCCTGTCTCGTGCAGGGCTTCGAAAAGCGTGACCTTGTGGCCCATTTTGGCGAGGTCGCCGGCGCACGTCAGGCCGGCGGGGCCGGAACCGATGACAGCGATCTTCTTTCCTGTCGGTTTCTGGCTCTGCGGCACTCCAAAGCCGCTTTTTCTTTCATGGTCCGCCGCGAACCTTTCCAGGTGGCCGATGCCCAGCGGCTCGCCTATTTTGCCGAGCGTGCAGCGGCCCTCACATTGTTTTTCGTAAGGGCAGACCCTGCCGCATACCGCGGGAAGATTGCTCTTCT
>CAYGVQ010000113.1:0-2166 GCA_964353515.1 uncultured archaeon | reverse complement strand
TTATCCTATAATAATCCTGTAAATATAAAGATGACTGCCATGCATCCCGCTATGAGCGCGATGCCGCCGAAAATGCCGCCGAGCGACTTCCAGCGCAGCCTGCTCAGAATGTCCTTTTCCTGCTTGTCGGAGATGTAATAGAAGCGATCGAACCTGCCCTTCTGTATCATCGCGTCCTCGGCGCTCTGCCCCGCCGTTGCCTCCTCCACGAATGGATTGTCGCCGGCCGTCCCCAGGATGTACAGCTTGTCGCTGGGTTCGATGGAGCTTTCCATGAAACGCATCTGCTTGTTGGTGCCGAAGAAACTTTCGTGGTGTATGCCGTTCGCCTCAAGGAACTGCAGAACCTTCTGCGGCGGGTCGCTGCCCCAGCCGGAGCCGAACTCATAGTCCTTCGCAATGTCGATATTCGCCCCTTTGGGATCGACCAGGACAGACCCTGTCTCGTCCTTCAGGTAAAAATTCACTCTCTCCTCGCCTTTCTTTATCGTGGCCCAGTAGGAGCTGTTCTTCGCGTGGCGCAGCTCCTGTATGGTGTACTTGTAATAAACGCAGTCATCGCCCGAGAACGGGCCTTTCAGCAGGAACTTGTCCTTGACAATCTGCCCGTATATTTCGGTCAGGCCCATCGCCAGCGAGCGTATCTTCGAGGTAGGAATGTTCTCTATCATGCGCTTCTGCCTGAACCAGACGAGGCCGAGCACGAAAAGCACTATGCCGCCGAAGAAGCCGGCTGCAGCGTAGAGGAACAGCTCGCCGTTCATATAGTCCAATAATGGAAACCTTATTTAAAAAAGCCCGCCCATTTATCTTTGTGGGGAGCGCGCATGGACGGGCAGGAGCGCCTTGAATTTTTCGAAAGCAGGAAGCGCAAGAAATACCGCGTGAGATACAGGAAAAGGGTTAAATACAGGAAGACGCCATTAGGATAATGGTAAACAGCGATGCGTGATGTTTATGCCAAGCATGTTCGATTTCACCCTTATCGAAATAAGGGACATTGCAATCTCTTTGCTGGTCCTTGGTTTCGTCTTCGCCTACCCGGAGATTCTGACAGACCCTTCCTTCATGATTATCTCGCTGCTGGGGGTCGGCATCGCTTTTATCGGCCACGAGCTTTCGCACAGATTTGTCGCTCGCCGCCTCGGCTTTTACTCGGCGTACAAGATGTGGCCGGAAGGTCTGGCGATGGCTTTAATCCTCGCGATAGCCACAGGCGGCCGCTTCGTCTTCGCCGCGCCAGGAGCGGTGATTTTCTCCAGCTACTGGATACTGAGAAGGCCGATGATGAAGGACATAGGCCTGATCGGCATCGCCGGAACGGTTTTCAACATAACTGTGATGTACGTCTCGCTTGGCCTTTACTTCGCGACAGGCCTCGCGCTTTTCAATTTCATCGGCTCGATAAACGGCTGGCTGGCGCTCTTCAACCTCATTCCGTTCGGGCCGCTGGACGGCAGGAAGGTGAAGGTCTGGAATTTCAGGATATGGCTGGCAGCACTTCTGCTCGCCGCCGCCGGCTTCATCGTACTTGCGGTGTTTTAATTTTTATTCTGGCTCGCCGCATTAGAATTATGGACAGGGGTGTTTGGCTGGGTTTAACGGCTGTACTGCTTCTGGTTGTTGCAAGCGGCTGCACCATCAAGCCGGACAACGGCACGCAAAACGCGACGGAAAACAATACGACCTACGTATACAACAACGTCTCTAATTTTTCGGGCAACGCATCCGGCAACGCAACGATAAACGTCGACGTGTCAAGGGAATTCACCTTCAAGGTCCACGGCGACACGGAGTTCTGGTTGAAGGAGAACGCGAGCACCAAATTCTATGTGGTCTTCAGCAACCTAGATGAGAACGTGGAAAAGCATAAGTACATCGCAAAGGTCTTCCCCTCCGCAGCGAATTTCGACGTCATGGCGGCTTACCAATGCATGCACTTCACGACCTGCAATACGCTGCTTTCCGATATGCGCCTCATGGTCGACCAGCCGGAGACGCCCATCGAAATAAACTACACCAGGATTGGCCTTTACCAGATCGGCATCAGCGTGCCATCGAATATGTCTTCAGGCACGTACATGTACAACATGGTCGCGTGCAGGGACAGGCTTTTCAGCGAATGCAACCAGACTACGACGAATTTCGGCCCCAACATCGCGATAA
>CAYGVQ010000112.1:0-2191 GCA_964353515.1 uncultured archaeon | reverse complement strand
GCATATGAGGGTCAAGCCCGACCTCCTGCCGAAGGTCGCGCATCTCACGCCTTATTCCGACCTGAAAGATGGTCATAAGCGCACGCTCGCGCTGATCGTGTACAAGGAACCGGCCAAGCAGAGCGACATCGTCCACATCCAGGGCAACAAGGCGTACGCTTACATAAAGTTCCTGCGCAAGAAAGGCCTGGTGAAGGCCGAGAAAGAGGGCAGGACCGTGAAGCTGATGGTGACGAAGGAATTCGAGCGCTACTTCGGCGTCGAGCGCGCAAAAATCAGGGCAATGCTCAGCCAGGCGATAGAAACGGAGAAGGCAAAGGAAGCGAAGCCTGAGATCAAAGCTGAAAGCAGGCCTGATACCAAAATACAGGCCGCCGGGGAGAAGAGGCCGGAAAAAGCCGAAGCGAAGGTAAATGCCGGACCTGAAGCAAAGGCGGAGAGCAAGCTGGGAATCATAACCGAAATAAAACGCGGGCCCAGGCCTTTGGTCAGGGCGTCATTGATTAAAAGAACCAGAAGGAAATCCAAAAAACTACCTCCTGCCGCAAAGATCGGAACCAGAAGGCCGGGACGCTGAGTTGTTTTTTTTGCAAATTTGTTAATGTCTGTCAGCAGTCAAATTCGCCACGCGTTCTGAACGAAATATAGATGTCCCCTTTTGCCGCCAATTTCATGCACCAGCCTGAAGCCGTTCCTTTCCAGTAGGTTCACGCATTCATTCCTCAGAGCGGTGCTGTGGTATTCCAGCACGATTCTTCTTATCATTTTCAGGCAGCCGATGCCGCTCTTCAGCATGTCCGCCTCGGAGCCTTCAATATTCATTTTCATTATGTCTACTGATTTTATCCCCCTTTCCCTGAACAGCCCTGAAAGCGTGACACTTGGGACGCGGATTTCCCTTATCCTCGACTTTTCGAGCCACGGCTTGTTTTCTAGGCTTATTTTCACGCTTCCTATGGTGGAGATTTCATCGACTATCTGGAAGGCTATCCTGCCCTTTTTCAGCGAGACGGCCTTGTTTATCGGGATGACATCCTTCAGCCCGTTGGACTCGATGTTTTTCCGCAAGATTTTGAAGGCGATTGGGTTCGGCTCGACCGCGAATATTTTGAGCCGGGGATTGTTCTCCTTCATTTTGAGCACGTAGTATCCCTCGTTCGCGCCTATATCTAAAATAATTTTGTCATTTCTGCCTGAAAATTCCGGAAGAGTGGTGTAATGCTTTTTCTGGAATATCTCAAAATACATATCGATTGCAGAAGATGCGCCATCTTTTCTTAACCATATGATAAAATTACCTACTTTTATCGAGATTTTTTTGTCGCTTTTGATAATTTTCCCTTCCTTCTCCACCATTTTTTTGTCCCTTTCAATTTCGCTGATTATTTTTTCACTTTTTTTATTTTTTGCCAATTTTCTCAACCAGTCAAAGTTATCATCATTCATGACTATCAATATTGCAGAAAATTAATGCATGCGCATCCAAAACTTTCCTTGACAACATTGCACAATGCTTACAGCAATCATATGGATTTTCTGAACCCAGTTTTGCCCGCATATCTTTATATATTTCATTATTCCATATATCCTTGACATTATCTTTATGAACGTTCCCCATAACCGGAGATTTGTCATGACAACAGGGTCTTACATCACCATTCGGATCTACGGTTATTTGACGCCATAAGAACAAGCAATCCCTTCTCCCAGATTTATCATCGCGATAGTTAAAAATGTCAATGTCTCCGTCAAATAAATCTTGATATTTTGTCTGTAAACCCAACGAATCCGCTATTTCAATGGCTTGATTTAAATATTTATTGGCGCGTTTCTGGTCAAACAATAATGATTTACTTAAATAATCCGGGTTATTGACCATCAAATTAAACCCCTTAACTCTATCAGCCCCCAAATCGTGGGCTATTCTAACGATTTCAGGTATTTCCTCTATATTGTCAGTCATTAAAACACTCTGTATAGTTAAGGTTGGCCTATAAAAACCATCTATATTATTATTAGCCGATACATACTGGTCTCTCAGGCGAACAAAATCTTTAATATTTCCAACAATTTTGTCGTAGTTAGAACCATTTCTGATTTTCTCAAAAGTCTCCTTTTTCGCCCCGTCGAAGGATACCTTAACATCTCTAAGAACAGGTATTATTAGTTCTGATTTTTTTGGTGTTAACAG
>CAYGVQ010000111.1:0-2210 GCA_964353515.1 uncultured archaeon | reverse complement strand
TAATGGGCAAAAATTTAAGCCACCAAGTCAAAGACTTCTATATGATAATCGCCATCACCGGCACTCCCGGAACAGGCAAAACAGAGGTCGCAAAGGCGCTGTCAAAGCGCCTCAAGTGGCCTTATTTTTCTCTCAACGACATCGCTGAGAGGGGTGATTTCTACAAGGGCTATGACAAGGAGCGCATGGTCAAGATAGTCGATATTAAAAGACTGAGGGAGGAGGTCAACGTCCTTGCCCTTGCAAACAAAAATATGATAATCGAAGCGCATTACGCGCATGACATGCCATGCGATGTGGTGATAGTCCTCAGGGCAGAACCCGGTGTTTTGAGAAAGCGCATGCTCGCAAAGAGTTTCCACACAGAAAAAGTCGCCGAAAACATGGAAGCTGAGATGATGGAAGTTATAAAGGACGAGGCCATCGAAGCGCACAAGAACGTTTACGAAATCGACACCACGAAGAAAACGCCTGACGCAGCGGCGAAGGAGATCGGGAACATCGTCCTCAACCAGACATTCCTAGCGAAAGATTTGAAACTGCCGCAGGACCTGATAATGGATTTCCGCAGGCCGTTCGGCAGGGTCTTCTCGGGTGACTGGGACGAGGCGGCGCAGAAGGTCGTGAAGGAACTGAAAGAGAAAAAGGGGCTGATAGTCACCGTCGGCGACCCGACGAGCTATTACCTGATAAAGCACGGCCTGAAGCCGCGCATGATAATCATCGACAGGAGGGAGAAAAGGCAAAAATCCAAGCGCAATATCGCCTTCGCAGGCAAAGAAGTAAAGGTAAGGAATCCGCCCGGCCACATAACAGTCGAGCTGTGGAAGGCGATAGAAAACGCGATTCCCGAGCTCGCCAGGAAAAAAATCAAGATTTTCGTGAAGGGCGAGGAAGACCTCGCGGTTCTGCCGTGCGCGATACATCTGCCACTCGGCAGCTACATAGTTTACGGCCAGTTCGACCAGGGGCTTGTCGTCGTCTACGTCGACGAGCAGAAGAAGGAGCGCGCCAAGGCGCTGCTCGAGAACATCATGTTTCTGCAGTAAACCGGAAGTGATTATTTTCCGATGACTTTTTTCCCTCTTTCCTGAGGAACGACAATTTTCTTCGCCCCAGGAAATTTCTTGTTCAGTTCCTTTCCTCCGAAAACCCGGTCGAGAAAAAGCGCGAGCGCAGCGATTTCCGAATGCGGCTGATGCGTGACCGAAACGTTGAAATCGGAGAGGTCGTACATCTCCCAGGGGACCTTTTCGCCGCCGACCACAGCCAGGATTTTATTTTTCTTTTTTATCTTACCAATCGTCTTCTGGACAGGCATGCCATAGACGGTCAGGTGGACGACACAGAAACCCTTCCGCTTGTAATCGCTGACGGCCTTCTTCCAGCTTTTCTCATATGCTGCGCTGAACCTGCCGCCCCATTCCTTCGAAACGTGAAGCACGCTTTCGAGCAGGCCCTGGTCCGAATCGCCCGAATAAATGATGCCTTCCGCTCCAAGCGCTCGAGCGACCAGACCGCAGTGGGTAGAGATGCGGTGATCGCGCGAAATGCGGTGGCCGAGGCGCAGGACAACGACTTTCATAATAAGAATAGAACCGGACGGCATTATAAAAAACATTCAGCATACTGTACCGTGCAAAGGCAGCGAATCTTTCAGTATTCTTGATTCTTCGTAAACGCCCTTTATCTTTCTGCGATATTCGGCCACGATGGGGTTTTCAGCATCCTCGAGCAGTTTTTCTGCCTGGAAAAAGCTTTTTACCCCGGCACTTTCCATCAGCATGGAATAGCAGGCCTGCTCAAGGCCGGATACGGCAACCCGCCTGAGTGTCTCAAATTCTTTAAAATCCACTCTGCCCTTGAGCGGCATGAGGTCCTTAAGAGCTTCATTATAGGCTACTTCGGCCATGCGGCTGTTGCCCTGGGCGTACGCCATCTCTGCGAACTCCAAGTCCGCAATGACCCTGAGCAAATAGTCCGGCTCTTGCTGCATTAACATAGGGTTTTAATTAGAAGTAAATTTTTTAAACCAAGCGGTTAAACGGCTTTCTCCCACTTGCCCTTGTATTTCTCCTTCGGGTATTTCTTCTCCGCTTCCTTCAGTTTGTTAAGCACGATCCTGCCGATGTCGAGGTCAAGCCTGTCGGCCATATTTATGCAGAGATTCAGCACATCGGCCAGCTCGCTCTCTATCTTTTCCATAAGCT
>CAYGVQ010000110.1:0-2288 GCA_964353515.1 uncultured archaeon | reverse complement strand
TTTACTTTTTAAACTTCAAACCAACCATAAAGCATGAAGAGGGTTGAATTCTTACTCTTAGATATAGACTACGTTCTGGAAAACGGCGAGACGGTCATAAGGCTGTGGGGGAAGGAGAAAAACGGCGGTAACATCCTTGTGCTCGACCGCGCTTTCAAGCCGTATTTCTATCTCGAGCTTGATGCTGCCGAGACATTTGACCTCAGGCTGTTCAGGGAAAAACTTTCAGTCCTAGAGGAAATAGGCAAGAAAATAAAAAAGGCCGAGATAATTGAGAAAAACCTGCTGGGCGAGGCGAGAAAGTTCGTGAAAATCGTTCTCCAGGAGCCGAGCGACGTTAACACGCTGAGAGGGATAGTTGAGAAGTGGAAGGAGATAAAGAAGCCCTACGAATACGACATCCCCTTTTACCGGAGGTATCTGATAGACAAAGGCCTCACGCCCATGGCCTGGGTTGCAGCTGAAGGCGAGGAGAGGAAAAGCGCTTTCGAAGGCGTGGAGATAATCGAAGCGAAAGAGATAGCGCCCCTTCCAGACAATCATGCAGATGTAGACCATGCCAAGCTTGTTACACTCGCGCTTGACATCGAGGTCTATGGCGATGAAATCATAATGGTCTCGCTCGCAGGCGAAAACTTCAGGAAGGTCCTGACGTACGGCTGGAAGGACGAGAAGGGCATGAAGCACATCGAAATCCTCGGCAGCGAGAAGGAGATGCTTGCGAGGCTTGCTGATATCCTTAAGGAAATGGGAGCAGACATCATAGTCACGTACAACGGCGACCTTTTTGACCTCGCGAAGCTGAGGGAGCGCGCGAACTTCCACAAGGTCGCGTTCGGCCTCGGCAGGGACGGGAGCGCGATAGAATTCGTGAAGCGGGCGCGCGATTTCTCCGCATGGATAGCGGGGAGAGCGCATGTAGACCTCTACACCTTCATGGAGCGCATCCTCGCCGACTCGATGGAGTCCGAAACCCTTACGCTGGACATGGTTTCCAAGGAACTTCTCGGCTTCGGCAAGGAGCCGCTCGACTGGAAGAACATAGAGGCGATATGGAAGGGCAGGAAGGACCTGAAGACGATCGCGAATTACTGCCTGCGCGATTCAGAACTCACAATAAAGCTTGCCGAGCGCCTGCTGCCGCAGATGTTTGAGCTGTCGCGGCTCGTCGGCCAGACGCTCTTCGACACGTCGCGCATGACGTATTCGCAGCTTGTCGAGTGGCTGCTCATAAGGCACGCCCATCGCAAGAACGAGATCGCCCTCAACAGGCCGACCCATGACGAGATAAAAAGGCGCCGCGAGGCGGCGCCGTATGCAGGCGGTTACGTTCTGCCGCCGGAACCCGGCATCCATGAAGACATTGCGCTCTTTGACTTCGCGAGCCTGTATCCTTCGACCATCATAACCCACAACATCTCGCCCGAAACGCTGGACAGAGACGGAGATGGCAAGGAGAAAAACGCCGTCCCCGAAAGCGAGCATTATTTTTCACATGAGAAAAAAGGCTTCATCCCGGAAATCATCGAAGACTTGGTCAGGAAAAGGGTTGAAATAAAGAAACAGATGGCCTCTACCGACCCGGCTTCAGCTAGGTACAAGGACCTTTACAACAGGCAGTACGCACTGAAAATCCTGGCGAACGCGAGCTACGGTTACTACGCCTACGCCGGCTCGCGCTGGTATTCGAGGATATGCGCGATGTCGATAGCCGCGTTCGGGCGATATTATATACAGAGGGTCATAAACTTCGCGAAGGAGCGGAGATTGAGCGTGATATACGGCGACACCGATTCGTTGTTCATAGCGAACTGCAACGAAACGAAAGCGAAGAAGCTCATGGAGGAGGTCAATGCGACGCTGCCCGGTGTGATGGAGCTCGACCTTGAAGGCATTTACAGGTCAGGCATTTTCGTCCCGGCGAAGACAGGCGCGACCGCTAAAAAGCGCTATGCCTTGCTTGACCAGCAAGAAAGGATAACGATTCGCGGCCTTGAAAAAGTACGCAGGGACTGGTGCAGCATAGCGAGGGACACGCAGGAAAAGGTTTTGCTCGCGATACTGAAAGACAGGGACGAGCAAAAGGCTGTCGCTATCGTGAGAGACGTCATAGGCAGGGTAAACAAAGGCGAGGTCGATGTCAAAGACCTGGTCATATACACGCAGATAACAAGACCCCTGGACAAATACGAGCAGATAGGCCCGCATGTCGCCGCTGCGAAGAAATACGTAGAGCACGGCCAGACGGTGAAGGAAGGCTCTGTGATAGGCTATATAGTGACTAGGGG
>CAYGVQ010000109.1:0-2362 GCA_964353515.1 uncultured archaeon | reverse complement strand
GAGCATGATGTACGTACCCGGGCTGTCAAGAAAGCTGAACATTTCAAAAAGCTCCTGCAGTGCCGGAGGGAGGTTTATGCTTATGTACATCTATACACAATTTAATTTTGCCTTCACTGGTTAAAAAATATCAGCGCCGGGAGCAGGATTCGAACCTGCGCGGGCTTTCGCCCACCCGCTCTCGAGGCGGGCGCCTTGAACCGGACTCGGCAACCCCGGCATGACCAGTAATTATTAATAGAGGTATTTTATATTTAACTCATGAAGGTGCGCGTCATTCTGGGAGGCATAGCCAAAACGCTTGAGTTGAGGCAGGAAGCCAGGGTTATTGACGCCATCAAAAAAATCGGGGTTAGCCCGGAAACGGTCATACCAAGGCGCGGGCGTGAAATCCTTCTGGAAAACGAAAACCTGAAAAACAACGACAGGATAGAACTGATAAAAATCGTGTCTGGCGGGTAATTCAGGCTTCAAGAAAATTATGAGCATTTTCGACAAATGCCCTGTATTTTATTAGATTTGTCTTGTCGCTCTGGAAAGGCTCCCACATACGATGGGTGTTGTAAAGACCGTGGTCCTCAACAAACCTGTCCCTGTATTCTCCGTGCGGCGTCATTATCTGCTGGCATATGAGATGGTCACGGGGGGTAATAATGCCTTCATTTGTTGTGATTTTGTCGGGAATGCTGAGCACCATTCTGCAGAGAGGGACTTTGTATTGCGGTGCTTCTCTGTGCTGGATATCATAAACCCTGAAGCCTCTCAGGTCGTTCATGAAAAAATGTACCAGCTCGTCTTCCATGCCTTCTTTGTCCGTGAGGATAACTCTTGACCTCAATACGTCCTGTATCATCGAGCCGTTGAAAACGTATTTTTCGAAATCCTTCCCTTTCAGCCTTTTCTTATTCGCCTCCATTATGTTAGAAACCGCCTGCCTTGCAACCTTTTTATACGTGCTTTCCGGCGTTTTATAATCAGTGGCCACGAGCCTTATGCAGCAGTTTTTATCGGGTATGTATAGAGCCGTGCTGATGGGGGGGTTGTCAGGGCAGCTCCAAGCACCGTGAAGCCATTCACGTTTGATATTTTCTTCCTTCCATTGCTTTAGTCCTTTTAGCGCATTCTTGTCTCTTGGAAGCCATCCCTCCAAAAATGTCAGCATGTGTTTTCTCAGCTGATTATAATCAGTGAAATGCCCGGTTACTTTGATATAGGTGTGATAAGGGATCAGAGTGCGTTTGGCAAACTCCCCAAGAACAGCTTTTCCGTCTTCCTTCCTTTGCGAAAGTTCTTCACGCATCTTGGCGGAGCCGACCTTTTTTAGCTCTGCGCCATAATCCGAAGCCCCTGTAAGCAAAAAATAAATTTCGGATGTCGTAAGTTCAGGAAGTATTTCGTCCGGCTTGAAGCCTTCTTTGAACAAATACGAAACGTAATCGAACCTGCCTTCCAGATATTTTCCAAGTTTTCCTTCCAGGGCTTTGTTTCTCATCATTTTTTTTAATTTTTTTTCTGTGGACATAATTTTATCATGTTATGGTAGTTAATAAATCTTGCGCATGACCGCCCACGTTTTTATATCGCCCCAGCCTTCTCTAATTATGACGAAGGGAAGGAATGTTTCCGGCTGCACCAGATGCGGCAAAAAGGCGGTATACCACAGGCGTTACGAGGGCACGTATCTGTGCAAACGCCATTTCATCGGGAGCGTGGAGGACAAAGTCAGGAGAACAATGAGGAAAGGGCAAATGATACAGCACGGCGACACCATCGCCTTCGCGGTCTCCGGCGGCAAGGATTCGACCGCCGCACTGTACATGCTCAAGAAGCTTTTCGGCGAGAGGAAGGATCTGAAGTTCTGCGCAATAACCATCGATGAAGGCATAACCGGCTACCGCGACGAAAGCCTGCGCATAGCGAAGCGCCTGTGCAAAAAGCTTGGCGTGAAACATTACGTTTTCTCGTTCAAAGACGAGTTCGGCCAGGCGCTGGACGAGAAGGTAAAGGAAATCCGGAAGACGCGGAAGGAATTCTGGGAAGGCAGGTCATGCACGTACTGCGGCCTCGCGCGCCGCTGGCTTTTGAACAGCAAGGCTAGGGAGCTGGGCGCGACGAAAATCTGCTTCGGCATGAATCTCGACGATGAAATCCAGGGGATAGTGATGGATTACTTGCGCGGCGACCTCGTGCGCCTTGCAAGAATGGGCAGCGGGGAACCGCTCGTACAGAGCAGATTGTTCGTGCCGCGCATAAAGCCTTTCAGGGAAATCCCGGAAAAGGAGATAGGTCTCTACGCCATGCTGTCCGGCCTTAAAATACAGGAGAACGAATGCCCCCACATCGAAGGCCCGCGCTTTCGCGT
>CAYGVQ010000108.1:0-2371 GCA_964353515.1 uncultured archaeon | reverse complement strand
CGAGCTTCGGGCACACGCCCACGCAGCCTCCGCAGCGCAGGCATTTGTTCTTGTCAGTTACGGCAACCATCAAAACACCTGATAGGATATTTTTAAACCATGTGTTTAAATATTTGAATATTCATACGGCTATGGAATGATTTAATGGCGGAAGGTTACGGTTTCGGCAAGGTCATCCTTTTCGGCGAGCATTTTGTAGTTTATGGTCTGCCGGCGATAGCGTCTGCGATAGGCGACAAGACCATTGCCAAAATCTCGAAGGCGGAAAAATTTGAGCTTGTCGACAACAGACCTGCGACAGATGGCTACAAAGTGACCAAGAAAGACGAGATGGAACGCTCCATGAAGCTCATCCTCGACTTCATGAAGATTGACCCGCAGAAGACGCCTGTAAAAATCACGCTTTCAGGGAATCTTTTCTGCACGAGCGGCATAGGCGCGAGCGCCGCGATGGCGACGTCGATAGCGCGAGCCTTTTCTGAATACCTCAGCCTCGACCTAAATGACGAGGAGGTAAACAGAATATCTTACGAGGGCGAGAAAGGCTCCGCCGGAACGCCGTCAGGCATAGACAATACGTGCGCGACCTTCGGCGGCCTTCTCTGGTTCGAGAAGAACCTCAAAGGCGGGGAGAACAAGATAGAGCTGATAAAGGCGAAGAAACCGGTCGAGATCGTCCTGGGCAACACCGGCATCTCGCAGGAAACGAAGCTGGTCGTGGAGGACGTCAGGAAAGCGAAAGAAGCGGACCCGGAGAAATACGAAAAAATATTCAGCGCTTATATGAAAATTGTAAATGAGGCCAGAAAGGTTCTCAAGAGCGGCGATATCGAAAGGCTCGGCAGGCTTATGGACGAGAACCACCGCCTGCTGAAGGAAATGAAGCTCTCCTGCAAGGAAGCAGAAGAAATAATAAGCATAGCCAAGAAAAACGGCGCGGCAGGAGCGAAGATAACAGGCACGGGCCGCGGAGGCTACGTTATCATACTGACGCCCGGCAGGGCAGCGCAGGACAAGGTCGCGAATGCGATAGAAAACGCCGGCTTCAAGACGATGAAGACGGAGATCGGGGTTTGATTATTTCAAAAGCGGAAGCCTGTGGCCGTATGTTCCCATTATGACCGTGCTATCTTTGTAGAAACCGTGAGGATTTTGTGTGTTTGTTTCCTGAAGAAGTTTTCCCCGAGATAACCCTCTAGTTTTGTTGAATAACCTCTCGTCCCTTCAGGAGAAACAACAGCTCTCTCCATTTTTTTGAGATATCTCCTGAAATCCTGATGCGCCTCGAGGGGCCATATGCTGTTTGAACCATAGTCCCTTCCTCTTTCCAGCAATCCGTCCTGATAAGCTTTCCAGAATCTAAATATGTCTTGGCATGCCTTCCTGTCTTTGGCATCGCGCGGCAATGATGATTTCTTAACGCCATAGGCTTTCATGAAATGTTTTATTCCCGCTTCGTGCTCAGGCCAGTTTGTCTCAAGCATTCTCAGAACGTAAGCCGGGTTCTGCCATGTCTGCGGATGCCAGTCGCCAGATGCAAATATTCCGCCTTCCTCGGTTATATTGAAAAAATTATTGAACGGTATGTCGCAGTCATGGTGAATGGAGCCTACCTGCATCACAGCTGACATTTTTTGCCGTCAAGATCTTTTGTTGCGAACAGTTCAGGAATCTGATCCTGCCTTCCGCCAAGGGTTGTGTATTTTATTCTGCGTCCACCAGCTCTTATTGCAGCTATTTCAAGAGGCTTTGGGGCTGGATCAAGAAGCACGGCATGGATTTCTCCTTTGAAATCTTTTGGAACCTTGTCCAAAAATGTAATAAAAGAATCTCCTGAACCGGTGCCAACATCAAGAACATAAAATATCCTTTGTCCTTTTTGCGACTGCATTTCAAGATGTTTGGCAACAACTTCGCCTGTCTTTTCCCTTAAAATTTGATTATTGTCAATACCACCGAACGCTTTCTTTGAAGCTTCGGCGACAATCTCAACTTGCGAAGTATCTCCTTGCGCCCATTCCTTCATGTATTCATTTCTTCCCAACTCGGTCAAGAGATTGAACTCCGCAGGAGTGTCCCATCTTATTCCGTAATTTGGCCAATCTTCGCACGGTGTTCGAAGGACATGGCCTAATTTGATTGGCATAATACTGTCGTCATGGGAAGGTAATTTAATCATATTTATCACTAAATAATAGTTAATTTATATTTAAATAGTTTAAAATGTTTTGATATCGACGAAAAATGCCGCTTAATAATTTAAAACAAGAAGCTAATTCTTGAATTAATTACATCTGAATTTGGGGTGATTCTGCTATGAACATGAGGGAATTCGTTGATTCGCTTGACTCCAAGGGCTTGCTGACGAGGG
>CAYGVQ010000107.1:0-2391 GCA_964353515.1 uncultured archaeon | reverse complement strand
ATGCTCAGATCTCCGAGATGGAGCATAGTGGCAGGATACTATGCAATGCACGATTTGACGAAGCTGTATCTGGGCAAGGCCAGGGGATGGAAGGTCGCTGGCGAATTCATACACGCGAGGACGATAGAACTGCTTGCAGAAGCGCTGAGGGACGAACCGGACAGGGAGAAAATCCTCGGCCTCATCCGCGAGGCGGAAAGGGAAATAGGCGAGGCGCTTAGAGCGCATGAAAGCACGGTCGTGAAGCTGCTGAGGACCGGAAGGGGTGAGAGGGGAAAGGCGCAGTATTATTTGGGCGGAAAGGAAGAGAACATGTTCAACGCAAACTTCTCCAGGAAGGCGTCGTATTTTCTCGAGAAGATAGTGAAACCCTATGTTAAAATAATGAGGGGGATGCTCTGATGTTCCTCGACGTGCTTCTCGGAAGCAAGGCGACATGGAGAATCCTTGTGCTGATGTCCGAAGCGCCGGGGATGAGGCTGTCAAGGCCGGAAATAAAGAGACTCACGCGGCTCGGAAACAATGCAGTCACCGAATCTCTCAAGGATCTGCTTGTTCACGGGATTTTAACCATGAAAAGGGACGGGAAGAAAACGGCTTACGGCTTCGATTTGACTGACGAGACGGCAAAGCTCATAATCGACCTGTGTGCGATTGAGAGGAAAGGGCTGAACAATCTTCCGTATCAGTATTCGCTTGTGCTCAGGGAATACGTCAGGATGGTCCTTTCATTGTGTGTGCCAAAAAGGATAGTGCTGTTCGGCTCGGTGGCGAAGAGGGTTTACAGGGAGGATTCTGACATCGACGTTGCCGTCGTTCTCGGCGAAGAGCTTCCGACCCAGGCAAGGCTTGACATGGAAGACGTCACAACTAGGCTGAAAAAAAGGTTCGGCACGGAGATTCAGCAGCATTTCTTTGCATTGAATGAATTTGAAAAGGCAAAAGATAAGCTGATGGCTGAAATCAGGAAAGACGGCATCGATTTGCTTTGAAATTTTTTCAATTTTCTGTTAACAGAAATATCTTTCTATGAATAGAAAGGTCATAATTTATGACGTCGTTAATCCTCCAACCCGCCCCGCAGACGTCAATGACGACCATCAGAAGGCGATGAAGGCGCTCAACGCGAAGATAGAGGAGCTGTTCATCTTCGAGGAGTTGAAAGAGTAGAAGCGGCGCAATCTGCTTGCATAGTTTGATATTTCTGCACAAGTCAATACATATTATGTCGAAAAGGATGCGGCTGCTGTCTCTGCTCATGAGGTCCGGGGAGTTCGAGCGCTCGACCGCGGCGGAGCAGGCGGTCCGCGACGGCCGCGTGAATGTCGATGGAAAGGCTGCCACTAATCCCGCGCATTCCGTCAAGATGCGCGCCGTGGTGGAGCTTGACGGCCGTCCCCTGAAAGCAAGGCCGCTTACCTACGTCATCCTCAACAAGCAGGCCGGCATGTTGTGCCAGAAAGCCGAAAAGGAAAGGACTGTCTATGACGTGATTGCCTCGATAACGGAAATTGATCATAAAACCAGGAACACGTTATTCTGCGTCGGCAGGCTTGACAAGGACACGGAAGGCCTGCTGGTGGTAACGAATGACGGACAACTGGAAAAGCTTCTCACAAAAAAGGAGAACCGCATCATTAAGACTTATTATGCTGAAACGATGAACCGTGTCAGCGATAACGACATCAAGAATCTCATGCGCGGCGTGAAGATAAAGGACGACGACACGGGAAAGGTGTTTTTTGTAAAGGCTGTCGCCGTCAGGAAGCTTGAAGAGCGGAAAGTGGAGATGGGCATCGATGAGGGAAGGAAGCGCCAGGTGAAGAAGATGTTCCAGGCGCTAGGGAACAGCGTGGTTTCGCTGAGGCGCGTGGGCATCGGAGGCCTCAGGCTGGAGGACCTTGACTTCAAAGGGAAGCGCTATCTCGTAGTCAATAAGCGCGACCCTAAGCTTACCGGCTTAATATGAACGCAGTCTTTAATTCACTATTCAATTCACCAAGCCGGTCACAGTCCCGGTGTCCGTGTGGTTGTAGCCGCCCGAATTGTAGACTATCGCGATTCTGGCCGAGTAGGCTGAGCCTTTTCCCAGCGCGGTCAGCGCGGGTCCTGGCTGCAGCTGGAACTTCACTTCTGCGGCCCTTCCGGGAGCGATTCTCAGGGCCTCGGGGGCGTATGAGGTGCTCTGGTCGTCTTGGCCGTTTATGGTCACCGTTATTTTATGTATGGTCACCGTTGACGCTGCCTTGTCATTCGCGAGTTTTAGCCTCATCTCGCCATTGGCGCTGTCCAGCTCCCAGTCAACAGGCGTCCCCAGCTCCTGGAAGCCTGCCACCGTCCGGCCTGATATCGCTCCTGGGCTGAACACGCCCAAAGCGTAAAGAGATACGG
>CAYGVQ010000106.1:0-2404 GCA_964353515.1 uncultured archaeon | reverse complement strand
ACGTATTCTAGCATATCAACCCCATATCTTGTTCAGAAACTTGTCAAACACGGCCGCTATCTGTTTTTTGTCCCTGCCCATGGTAAGCCAGTGGACGTAAAGCCTCCCGTGCTCGGCTTCAAGGGTGAGCGTCCCCGGAGTCATGGTTATGGAATTCGAAAGCATGGTTATGCCCCACACGCTTTCGTGCGCATGCGGGACCTCGACAATCGCCGGGTTTATCTTCCCGGTTATGATTCTCCACGCCACGTCTAAAACGCATTTTATTTCCTGGTAGGCGTAGTACGGGATGTACGCCAGGAACGTGAAAAAACCTTTTACATACCCCTTACCTGCCTTCCTCAGGAACAGGTAGCCGAAGCCGGCTGATACAAGGGCCGCAATTGTCCCGCCCACGGCAATTTCTTCCAGAGCCGTCCCGTTAAGCAGTATCCAGAAAGCCCACAGCATCAAAAAAAGCAAAACCGCGCTCTTCATATAATTTAATTGGGTTGCTGTTAATTAAGTATTTTTTAGCGCGCCGCTTCCCAGAAAAATTGTAGAACTAAGCGCTGTTCTTTGCGTGTGCGTGGTGCGCATGCTCGGCGTGGGCTACATGCTTCGCCCTTTCCCCCTTGGCTTCCGCGATCTTCTTTTTGGTTTCCTCGAAAAGCGCAGGCATGTCCTTTGGCTCTGCCTTTTCCTTTATGCATAATGAAAAAAGCTTCTTGTATTTCGCCGGATTCTCTGCCCTGAGTTTTTCAGCGTAAGCGGCAATGTGCCTTCCCGAAAGCCTTTCCTGCGATGGGAAAACTTCTGCGGAGTGAGGGATTTCAAGGCCTCCGTCTATCGCCCCCTTGAGCGCAGAGAACAGGCGGTTGCCTGGCGTAATTGAGTAAAGGCCTATGTCCAGGATGGCGTGGCTTACCTTGTGTTTTTTCGCCCTTTCCGCGCAAAGGAAGCCTGTCAGATAAGCTGAAGGCAGATTGGCAGGATGGAATTTCCAGCCGAAGTCTTTCAGCTCCCTTGACACAGCTGAAACTATTATTTTGTCGCCCTTCTGCTCGTATTTCACGACCTGGCAGATGATGCTGTTCTGCGATTTTCTTACTACCAGCCTCGGTTTCCTTGATCTGAGCAGCTTTAGTCTTACTCTGTAATCCGTTCTTCCCTCTCTTTTCCGCCTGTGCGGCACGACTAGTCTACGACTTCTTCTCACTTCTGACACCTTTGCCTGCTTTTATTAGCTCCTTGCTCTTGAGGTGGTACAGCAAGTGCTTCTTGTTCCTGAAAGCTCCTCCCTTCACTTGGTAATAGAGCTTTCTGTAAGCATGCCTTTCGATTTTGCCGCTGTCTCTTAAGTCCTTGAGCAGCCTCCTGAGGGGCCTGATGCGGTCGATCCAGTGCCTCTTGCTGTCCTTCTTGGCGAATTTCCTCCCCTTCCAGCTGCCCTTGCCTATCCTTCTCCCCTTTTTCTTCTGGGAGAGCCTGTAGCTCGAATATTTCTTGCTAGTCCCCCTTTTTTCGCTTTTGGTGATTACGCCTCTTACGACAAGCCTTCTGACATCGTTTCTTGTTATGGCCTCCCCAACTTCTTTGTCGTCAATAATCCTTACCCTGGAGACTCCTACATGCATGACCTTTGCCGCAAGTTTCTTCTGGGGGCTGGCATTTTTCATAAAAATCACTCCGAACCGAAATCCTTGAGCGTCGGCTTGAAGTCGCTGTTCTCGCTTATCTTCTTCTGGCTCTTCAGGATTTCCCTTGTTAGAACCCAGCATATCAAGGCGATGGATTTTTTGCCGTTGTTGTTGGCGGGTATGACGAGATCGACGTCGCCGGCATCGTTGAACGTATCGCACAGCGCGACGACCGGGATGCGCTTCTTCTTCGCTTCAGAGACCGCCTGCCTGTCTATCAGCGGGTCGATCACGAATATAACGTCAGGCTCGTAGAAATCCCTGTACGACGGATTGGTGAGCGTTCCAGGAGGGAACCTGCCCATCACAGCCTTGCCATTCAGAGCCTCTGCGAATTTCTTGATAGGAAGCATGCCGTTTCCCTTTCTGGAAACCGTCATGATCTTGTCGAATTTGGCAAGGAACTTCGCCGCGGTCTTTATCCTGTCGTCGACCATCTGTATGTTGAAAACGGCGAGACCGTCTTCCCTGACCTTGTAGACGAACTGCTTCATGTATTTCGTGCACATCTTCAGGCCTATGTGAACGCCTGAGGTCAGATACTCCGTTCTGTCCACTAGCATCGAGCTTCCTGCTGCGAGGTTCTCTTTATCCGTTTTCACGGTCATGTCATTTCACCAGTCATTTACCGATAAGCGCAAACGCATATAATGCGGTATACTGATAGATATTCCTAATATATGTGAGGTATATTAATAAATATACGTTTTTTAAACCTTTTTGCC
>CAYGVQ010000105.1:0-2413 GCA_964353515.1 uncultured archaeon | reverse complement strand
GAACAGGCTCGCTTCGAATTCGCTCCTCGAATCGCTCGTTTTTTCGTCAAGGGCGGTTGACGCGGTGAGGGCGTATATCGTCGGAAAGGGGATAGATTTCACCAACACGCCGCAGGCGAAGCTCTCGAAAGCGAGGCCGCTGGAGATAAAGGAGGCGCTGAAGAACGTGATGTGGAGAAATGTCGGCATAGTCAGAAACGAAGAAAACCTGCGCGCAGCGCTGAAAAAAATAGCCTCGCTGAATGCGGAGCTGCGTAAAGCCGCGGGCAAAAACATAAACCCCGATATAATAGAGATAAGGAATATGCTGACCGTCGCCCGTCTGGTCGCCTACGCGGCGCTGGCGAGAAACGAGTCTCGTGGCTGCCATTTCCGTGAGGACTACCCGGAGAAGCAGAAGGCCTGGGAAAGGCACCTGGTTCTGACGGACGAGCGCTTCCTGAAAAACATTTAAATATTCAGGCCGAGTATAATGGTTATTATGTGATTTCATGGCAAAACCGAAATTCCCCGAGGCCGAGGCGAGGCTTTTCCACCGCGTGTTCATCTGCATGCACTGCGGCGCAAGGATGAGGGCAGACGCGGCCAAAGTCAAGACCAAAAAGATAAAATGCAGGAAATGCAGGAGAAAAGAATTAAGACCGATAAAGAAAGAGAGAAAGACCGTATAAGCTGGAATATTTCTTCGGTATTTTTATCAATATTTTTATAACCGGCGCATCAAAGTTTATAGTATGCTCGAATTGCTAGGCATGACGAGGCCTCTGAACGGCCTGATGACAATGATAGGCGTTTTCATCGGAGCGCTTGTCTCAGCGGGCCTCGGGGGCATCGGGGCGATACCCTTCCTCCTCGCGCTCGCTGCAGTGTTTCTGGTGAACAGCGCAGGCAACGTTTTCAACGACTGCATGGACGTCGGAGCGGACAAGGTGAACAGGCCGGGCAGGCCGCTTCCGTCCGGAAGGATTTCTAAGAATGCCGCCCTCGCCTTCTCGCTTGTGCTTTTTGCTGCGGGCAATCTCTGCGCGCTGCTGATAAACGGCCTGTGCGTGACCATAGCCCTGATAAATTCGCTTCTCCTGATCGCGTATTCCGTCTCGCTCCAGCACAAGATCCTGATAGGCAACGTGGTGATAGCGTATCTTGTGGGGTCAGTTTTCCTTTTCGGCGGCGCGGTGTTCCTCGACTTTATCAAAATATGGACTGTCGTCATCCTGGCAGGGCTTGCCATGCTCGCCAACATGGCGAGGGAGATAGTCAAGGATCTGGAGGACATGGAAGGCGACAAGAAAAGTTTCCTGAAAAAGCTCGCCTCGAAGACGACGACCCGCATAGCCGAAAGGTTCGGCGTCGCAGCAAACGGCGTAAAGCTGAAGTACAAGGAAAGGACCATGATCGCACTCGCAATCGCTTGCGTAGCGCTGGCGGTCATGTTTTCCATGCTGCCCTATTATTACGGCACCATGAAGCTGAGCTATCTCGCCATAGTCGCGCTCGCCGACGTGGCCTTTGTCTCTTCAGCGATATCCCTGAGCAGGGAGCAGAAGAGGAAGAAGGGCTACACGAGGATAAGCAAGAGGCTCAAGATTGCGATGCTCATCGCGCTGGCGGCATTCATCGCCGGGTCACTGCCCTGGTTCTGATTTCCTCAGAAATAGATTCAAACCGCCTCTATCGTCGAAGGCGGCTTCTTCGATATGTTGTAGGTCACGCTCACGACTTCGGGGATTTCGTACGTTATTTTTTCGGCGATGGACGTCAGGATTTCGTACGGTATCTTCGTCGGCGTTCCCGCGACCGCGTCCTTGCTGTCCCAGCACCTCACCTCTATCTGGAAGCCGTATTCCCTTTTGCCGTTCCTTATGCCGGTGACCTTGTTCGCGTGCAGTATTGCGAGGCACTGGAAGCCCGCCATTCCCGACAGTTCGTCCTCAACGATTTTCGTCGCCTTCCTGACCAGCGCGACTCTTTCGGGTGTGACCTCCCCTATCACCCTCGCCGCAAGCGCCGGGCCGGGGAACGGCGGACGCGCGTATATTTCCTTCGGGAGGCCGAGCGCTTTCGCGACCTCCCTTACCGCAGGCTTCCTGAGCTCGACCAGAGGCTCGATTACCTTGTAGCCGTAGGCTTTTTCCGGATCGATGCCCAGCTGCACGAGTATGTTGTGCTGCCTCTTCACGCCGGCGACCGTCTCCTCAACGTCCGTGTAAATCGTGCCATGGAGCAGATGCTTCGCCCCGCTCTCCCTGACCAGCTTTCCGAACACTTCCCTGTAAAACGTCTGCGTGATGGCCCCCCTCTTTTCCTCAGGGTCCGTCAGGCCCTTGAGCGCAGCGAAAAATTGCTTTCTGGCGTCAAGTATTTTCACCTCAATGCCCAGCTTCCTGAAGAATGATACGACCCTTTCCGCCTC
>CAYGVQ010000104.1:0-2512 GCA_964353515.1 uncultured archaeon | reverse complement strand
TGCAAGAGCTGAACTTCGGCAGCTTGCTCTCCTGAATGGGATTTGGGTTGGTCTGATAGGCGTAATAAGAAACAACTCCGCCTGCAAGAAGGGCTAAAACAAAAAACACAGCTATTCCAGCAAAACCTTTGGAAACAAGTCCTTTGGCGATTTTTCCTTTCATGACTTATTTTTGGAGAGGCTCATTAAATAGGCTTGCGTTTTCCTTCGGCTTCGGCCGAAACTGCGAAAGTTTCATTTTCTGAAGGAGGAGCATCTCCAGTCCTTTAACTCGGCAGAAAATATTTTTTTGAAAGGGAATTTCCTGCAGACGCCGGGGCGGTAAGGGTATATGCGGCAGCCGGCTTTCTTTCCGGAAAAAAAGAGGAAGACGCATTCTCCGTTCCTCCTCCTGAGTGTCTTGAACGGCCCGAATCCATTTACAAAATCATTTTTCTTGTGACCGTGCTTTTCTATTAATCTTATGTCGCCGTCAGTTACGGGGACGATTTTCCTGCAGCATTTCCCGCATCTCATGCATGCGAATTTCCTGTTCCTTATGAAAAGCGACGGGATGAAAAAGACAAAATCAACAGCCCACACAACTATGTAAGCAAGGAGCGCCATAATCAAGAAAACTAGTACATATTCTATCATGACTATATTTGGTTCAGTATTATTTTATCTAAGACCTCCAGTTACAAGACTCTTTGAACAAGCAATGTTTAAATTTCTTGGCAGGAAAAGTTAATATGACAGTTGTCCTTGGCAAATACGGAGACGGTTTCTGCAAGGCCTTTTTCGAGGAGCTGAGGAAATACAGGGAAGGCCTGAAGTACGGCGAATTTATCGAGAGGAATTTTGTCGGCGGCGAATCCGTCCTCAGGCTAATAGACAGGAAACATCCTGACAAAGAGAATTTCTTCGAAAACCCCAAAGAGCTGAGGGAAACGATACAGAAGGACGGGGAGGTGCTTGTGGTCTACAGGGGCAAGAGCGGCGTCAACTGGAAGCCGGCCAATATTGTGACGAACCTCGTAGGCCTTGCCTCATACCTCAAAAGCCCTTTCTACGGCCTGGAAGTCGAGAAGCTCTTCCTCTTCGAGCCCAACGAGCCCTTCGAGAAGCAGGACAAGTCCGAATACATGACCAAGAAGACAGGAGACGTCATCTTCGGCGAGCCGTGCACCGTTGACGAGATAAGGAAAATCATGAAGCTCTATTTTAACAGGATCGTTACCACGTGCGCCCACGACGCGAGGTGGGAGGATGGCTGGATAGTAAAGAAATGCAGGCAGGGCAAGCGCTCGCAGCCGATATCAAACTGGGAAGGACTTCCTGCGGACGAGCAGGCAGGGCTCGAAACCCTCGCCGACTGGACAAACTTCCTGTACAACATCGACACCTCTGACATAGTTGAGGCTTACATACAGAACGTAGTCGACAGGTTCCCGGGCACGTACGTCATAACGCCGGACGGCACTCCGATGCTGAGGAAGGATAGGCTTGTTGACGGCCAGAGGTGCAGGGACGGCGGCCACATGGAAAAGGAGAGGGAACTGGCAGGCGAAGGCCAGGGAGAGCTGAAATACAACAGCGTCTTTGACCTCGACCTGAAACACGCAAGCGTGCTGATACCCGACGACCTGATAATGAGCGGGAAAACCATGGGCAACACCGTTGACAGGGTGATAGAGAAAGGCGCGGAGCATGTGAGATGCGTGGGCTTCCACGGCCAGTTCCACCACATCCCCGAACTGGGCAGGGATTCGCTGGCGATGCTGGAGTCAAAGAGAACGAAATCCGAATACGGCCTGAACAAGGTAAGGATTCACACATCAAACACGGTCGACAACCCGGCCTTCCATCCGCCGCTGGACATACTCCCCAGGGGGGTCGAGGTCTGCCACAGGGTTTTAAAGTAATGAGAATTCATTTACCTTTTTCTGGAAGCATATTCGCGCGAAGCTGCCAAGCTAGAACTTCACTTCGACATCTTTCCTTTCCGCTTCAGCCGCCTTGAAAACTTCCTCGTTCTGGTAGCCGAGCATGCCGGCGACGAACCTGTCAGGGATCGACTGTATGCGGATGTTGTAGGTCGTGACAGAATCGTTGTAGAACTCGCGCCTGTCGGCGAGCTCGTTCTCGATGCCGCTTATCCTGCCCTGGAGCTGGATGAAATTCTCGTTCGCCTTGAGGTTCGGGTAGTTCTCCGCGACCGCGAATATAGTCTTAAGCACGCCTGATATGATGCCGTCCGCTTTAGCTTTCTCCGGAAGCGTTTTCGCGTTCATGAACTCCGTTCGCGCTTTCGTCAGTTCGGTGAGTGTGCTGCGCTCGTGCTTCATGTAGCCCCTGACTGACTCTATAAGCTTCGGCAACTCGTCGATCCTCTGCTTCAGTAAGACGTCGATGTTCGCGAAGGATTTCTTGATGTTGTTTTTCAAACGCACCAAGCCGTTGAAAACGGAAATCACATAAACAACTATCACTATCAAAACGAGACCGATCACGGTCATTATTATCATTTCGA
>CAYGVQ010000103.1:1346-2568 GCA_964353515.1 uncultured archaeon | reverse complement strand
TATTTCTCCGGCTTTTCCACGCCTCCCCTTAATCTTTTGTGGAGCGAGGCGACAGGGGTCACCCACTGGGAAAAAACCACTTCCACCGGAATGAGGTATGTTGCGGTCTTGCCGGGTTCTATCCAGTCGTAATCAGGCGGTATCCTCGCGGCCAGGACCTTTATCCTGCGGTTGCCCATATCCTCTACCAGATGGTTCGGGACGTCTTCCTTTTTCAGAAGGTCGAAGAAATGCACGGTCTCCCTGTACATCGCCTCAGCCTTTCCGGGTATCTTCTGCGGGAACCTGCCGTAATCGAAAAGCGAGAAAAAATCATCGGGCCATTCCTGATAGCCAAGGCCGAACGCCTGCGGCGTCGGCTCCCTGCCCGGGAACAAATAGAAGTCCTTTACTTTCCCGTGCTTCACAAGAATCGGGTTTTGAATTTCGCCTGCCATGTTTTTCGTTGACATAATATTGAAAGAAAATTTTAAATAATAACAGTTATCCACGATGGAACACTACCAGAATAAAAAACTTTTTGGCAATTTTAATGTATGAACGTGAGCGATCATGCGTGCCCTGCATGCTGGAGATACGGCAGCAAGGGCATGAGAGACATATTTCTTGAGGGGGGCAAGCTCCAGAGAAGTCTTGACGCGGAAGCTGCGCTTTCCCAGGCGCAGGCTGCATTGGGCGTAATACCCGGTTATGTGGCAGAGGAAATAACAAAAAAGGCGAAAACAGAGTACGTGACCCCTGAAGCCGTATGGGACTTGGAGCAGAAAATAAAGCATGACGTAATGGCGATGGTAATGGGTCTGACAGAAGCATGTGAAGGCGATGCCGGCAAAAGTGTTCATCTCTATGCCACCAGTTATGACATAGAGGACAACAGGCTTTCAACCCAGATGAGAGACGCCTCACAGCTAATCGCCCTAGGGACAAAGGGTTTTGCCAAGGCCCTGAGGGATAGGGCAGACCAGTACAAAGCGCTCCCCGCAATAGGAAGGACGCACGGCCAGTGGGCAGAACCGATAACTTTCGGCTTCAAATACGCAAACCTGTTAGGCGATGTGATTACTGATTATATTACATGGGTCGATTTCCTCGAAAAACAACTCGTTGGCAAGCCGATGACGGGCGCTGTAGGAACATCCGATTCCTACGTCCATGGCTGCGGGCAGGAAAGAGCGTTGGAAACAGGAAGGCTCGTGATGGAAAAGCTTGGCCTGAGACCTGC
>CAYGVQ010000103.1:0-1246 GCA_964353515.1 uncultured archaeon | reverse complement strand
CTGACCAATTCCGGTGCCGAAAGGATCGTAATACCCCAGTCCTTCATCTACACAGATGAAATGCTGAAGAGATCCGAAAAAATAGCAAGGGAAATGATAGTGCGGGATGAAAACGTCAGAAAGAACCTGGAGCGCTCCAAAAAATTCACGATAACCGAGCCGCTAATGTACACCCTTGTGTCCGAAGGTATAGGAAGGCAGGACGCGCATGAACTGCTTTCGAAATATTCAGACTACATGTATGATCACATGGGCGAAAATCCAATTGATGTTCTTCATGGCATTCCTGAAATAAGGGCAAAGATAGAAAAAAGCAAGATAGAGAAGTTGTTCAGGGAACATGGCGGCTATACTGGCCTTTCAGAGAAATACACAACAGATGTCATAAAAGCCGCGGACCAGCTGTTCAAATTCGATGTCTGATTTTGCTTAAAAATTAAAAAATAAAGCGCCCTGGCCGGGATTTGAACCCGGGTCCTCAGAGTTCTGTAAGCCTTTTCCTAAAAAGGCTTGTGACAGTCTGAGATGATAGACCACTACACCACCAGGGCGTCACACATTAAATGTATTTGTTTGCGTTTACTCTATGTATTATTTCTAATCGAGTCCGATATTTATAAGTTTAACAAATTGCGGCAAAAAGAAAAAAATTAACAGTGGTGAGCAGCTATCTGGATTTCCCCCTTTGCAGGAGTACACTCCAGACCGCCGGGAAGTTTAACTTCTGTGTTCGAAATGGGAACAGGTGAACCTTCCCACTTTGGCCGCTCGATAATTCTATTGCCTGCCATTATTTATAAGCTTTGCGTTACGGCACCTAGAAACAGCGCCATCCAGACCCAGGAAAAGCTCCCGACCTAGATGAGTATTATGACGATGCCCAAAATGACTATGATTTCCGCTAAAACATGCATTATCTGCCTGCCGTGGTCATTGCGGGTCATGCCTTATAATCTCCTACGCTTCTGAACGCACTAGACCGGAGAATTTGACGGTCTAGAACCTGAGCAATATGATGAGCACAATGGCCAAGAGTATGCCGAAGAGGTAAAACCTGCCTTCAAATCTCGCTGTATTAATACTCATGAAAACCACATGATGAGATATAGTATGCAGGCGCGTCTTTTTATACCCAACCCCGGCCGCCCAGCCCGCTTTTTAAAGCCTTCCGGCAGGGGCGAAGAAAAAGAAATCCCGGGAGTGAGACTTCCAAACCCGCAAGCGTTAGCTGCTGGTTTTCCGTAAA
>CAYGVQ010000102.1:0-2689 GCA_964353515.1 uncultured archaeon | reverse complement strand
TACCAACCGGATTAACAAGCTCAGGGTCATTTAATTGGTCAATCCAGAGCAGGTCACCCACAGAAATAAGGGCAGCCAGGGAAGCATCTGCTAGGGTTACTGTATCTGAGCCTTTTGAACATCCGCTTGTGATATTTATATTTGTACCTGCTTCAGGATGGTCCTGACCCCAACTAAAAGCAGTAGTAGGACCTACGATTGTAAAAATATGGCTGTTCGCATACTGGATTATCTTGGTTTTATCAGGGCCTTCTCCCCTGACAACAATGCCTTTGTTAAGATTTATGGTACCGCTAATCCTGTAAGTCCCCGCAGGAATCAAAACAGACCGACCAACAGGGCAAGCTGCAACCGCGGCTTGAATCGCAGCAGTGTCATCATGCACGCCATCACCAACAACTCCATAATCTTTCACGTTAACCCCAACAGGATAATTTGGAATTCCTCCCGGTATGCCCGGCTGCCAGTCAATTATCCGGTCTGCCGGGAGTATATTCTGCGACTGATTCTGGGTCAGAGGGTGCGGATAAGCGTACGGCGTATATTGCAAGGTCCATATATTATTAGACGTGCATTTGAACAGCTTTCCAGAGTCGGTTGTGCCGTAAAATGTACTCCCGTCTGCCGTGCAGGTTGATGGCAAAGCTGATTCCGGCCCGTAAGACGGCTCCCAGAAATCGCGATTCTTCACAATGTAAGTCCTAACATAGCCTGTTTCTACCACATAGGTCGGCATATTGTTTCCATCCTTAATATTATTCCATATGAAGGTGTTGTTTATCTGGTTGGGCAAAGGCCAGCACCTAGCAAAATCCGCGTCTGTAGGGCATTGAATATTGTAAGCGCCGCAAGGAGCCTCGCAGCAAGCTGCCCCATTGCAAGCGTTAAACTCAAGAGTTAAGCAATTTGCGGCGCGATATTCCTGCAGTATAATCAGTCCTGATTTGATAGCATTATTATGCACCAACCATTTCCCGCCTCTTAAATAAAAAGCTTGGGCGAATGATATTGAATCTACTCCTGTTATGTTATTATCATATATTTCCCCGCCTACTACGCCGACGCAATGCCACCCTCCTGTGTCTGCGCCATGCCCATCCACAGCATTCCAATCATTGTGGATGCTGTCAGAATCGAAGATATTGTGCCGAACCACATAGCGGCCTCCGCCGCCCGATGTTTCTATGAATCCATCAAAAAAGTAGTTGTCTTCAAAAAAGATGAAATCCGAGCCTCCAAAGACAAACGGCCTGTTTCTTGAATCGTAACCATAGCACGTCGGACTGGCTCCTTTCCAGTCCTGCCCCACAAAGGTTCCTTCGGTGCCCTTGGTATAAGTTGCATAAAGCACATTATGGTCAACCAGTCCTGTAAGTTTTCCAGCATCCCCGTCTAAGAAAAGAAGCCTGGACCCAACTTCCATAGTGTCAAAATAGTTATTATCAATACGGAAAGCCCCGTTGTCGTCCTTGCCAACGCCAGCTCCAGTAACAGAAATTCCAAAATTGGCGCTGCTTCCACCAATAAATTTGAGCCCAGTAACCCTGTTTATATTCTGATCGTTTGCGCAAGTCACTTTAATAACAGAATCAGATGCGGTTGAATTAATTACAAGAGGCCAATTGCCACTCATGCTCGGATTCGGGGACTTGACGCCAGGCCCCTTCAAGGTTTTGCCCCCGCTTAAGAAAACCTGCGAATCCCAGGTGACAGTTCCGATACAGGTGAGCTGGATCGTGTCCCCTTCACTGGCCCCGGAAATTGCGGCATTAACCGCAGATGCAGAACAATTAGCAGGACCAACAGTTATAGTTGCTGCAGCGGCAGAAAGTGGGAGTAAAAGGGGAATGAGAAGTATGGCGACGAAAATCTTATTCATAATAATTAATTTTATAATCACTTATTATAAATCGAAAAGGCACAAGGTCACATTCTTTCTATCTGGCCCTTGGGCCTTTTTTCGCTGAAGATTGCCGAGCGGAAGCAGAAAAGCTGCGCGTCCTTCGAAAGCCACGCATCGCGGCCGAGGAAGGCCTTGTCGCAGAGATGTTCGAGAAACGTTTTCGCATCCCAGCCGTATTCTGTCGCCACCTGCGGCAGCAGCAGGCCTGAATGCATGCCCTTCTTTATCATGAGGCCGTCCCTGCCTATCTTTATCTTCTTCGGGTATTCCTCAGCGGTTTTCGCAACGATTTTTTCCGGCGGGGTGAGGACCGAAACCTCGGCTATGACTTTGCCCAGCTCGCTCCGGTCGAGCGGCGGGAAACGCGGGTCCTGCGCCGCGCTGATCGCCGCCTCTATTATGGCGTCGGCGAGAGGCAGGTACGGATAAGGAAAGCCTATGCAGCCGCGCAGACCGCGCCCGGGATACGTGTGCAGCGTCACGAACACGCCGCATTTCACAAGAAAATTCTTGCCGCATTTCGGCCTTGCGATGCGGTCGCCTGTGGTCACCCATTCTTCGAGCGCCTTCCTCGCGAGCCTGACTGCGAACCCGCCGTCCTTGAGCTTCACGAGTATCCCTTCCTCTTAAGTTTTTTAAGTAATCTTTTCCTCCTGATCCACAGCTCGCCTGCCTCCTTGTCGAGAGGCGGAATCTTGCGGAGGCTTCTTGCCATGCCCCTCGTTATCAGTTTCTCGTGGGGGATTTTTTCAAGATATTTGACAATGTAGAAGAGATTCGCTTCAG
>CAYGVQ010000101.1:0-2757 GCA_964353515.1 uncultured archaeon | reverse complement strand
CTGCAAAGTTGGTGCTGAGATAGGGATAGGCACGGACAAAGAGCTTTTTAACGAGAGCATAGAGGCTGACGTGGGAAGGGGGGAAAACGGCTGGTAGACCCTTTACGTTAATGACACAAGTTCTGACTAGGCTTTTATTATTAAATAACCTTTCCAATTATTTTTCATGCTGGAAATTACGTTCCTCGGGACAGGCAGCGGACCGCCTACGAAGACGCGCAACCACTCCGCCCTTTACCTGCATTATGACACGCACAACATGCTCTTCGACTGCGGCGAAGGCACGCAGCGTCAGCTCATAATAGCCCAAGGGGTATCGTTCATGAAGCTGGACCACATTTTCATAACGCACTGGCACGCTGACCACTGGGTCGGCCTGATCGGCCTGCTATACACCATGAACCTCGAGGGCAGGAAGCGTCCGCTGTACATCCACGGCCCTGACGCAGAGCGCTTCATCGGCGATATTCTCGACCTCGACTACTGGGGTTCCGCCTTCAAGGTGATTCCGAAAAGCGTCCCCTTCGAGGGCAACCGCGAGACGAAAATTTACGAGGCCGAGGAATTCGAGATAATCTCCATGCCCACCAAACATTCAGTCCCGTCAGTCGCCTACTGCTTCCGCGAAAGGGACAAGGTGAACATCGACATAGCGAAAGCTGAAAAGCTGTTCGGCCTTAAGCAGGGGAGGCTGGTGGGAAAGCTGAAGGAGAAGGGAGAAATTGAATTCAAAGGGAAGAAAATAACGCTCGATGACGTCGGCATCCGCAGGCCCGGGGTTAAGGTGGTTTACTCGGGCGATACTGAACCCTGCCAGAACATCATCACGCTTTCTAAAGGCGCCGATGTCCTTATACACGACGCGACCTTCGTCGAATCGAAAGAGGACATGATGCATTCCGGCGCGAAGGAGGCTGCCGAAATCGCGAAGAAGGCAGAGGTCAAAAATCTCATCCTAACGCATTTCTCCAGGAGATATACCAGCCTGAAGGAAATCGAGGATGAGGCAAAAAAGATATTCCACAATTCCTTCGTGGCAAGGGATTTCATGAGCGTTTCGGTACGCAACACGGGCGTGACCTTCGGGAAGGCTATCTGATTCTCCTTTTCCTGCCGATCTTGTCCATGATCGTCGTGAGATCGATTTCATACCTGCCAGGCCCGACCCTGACTATAAGCGGCCTCTGGGAGAAAAGATTTGTCAGATCTATACGGTATTTGCCCGGCTTTATCACATGGATCGCCTCGACATCGAGGACGACAGTCTCTTCCTCACCGACTTCCTCTGCCTCCGAGACGATGTAGCGGATGTCCTTCTCTATCTCGTCTACGTCTTCTCTCGACAGCTGCTTTATCTCCTTCTCGGCCTGCTGCAGCGCGTCGTCTTTCACGAAGAAAAAGAATCTCGAGCCGCAGCTGTCGCAGCCTTTCTCCAGAATGTACGGAGCATCATCAGGGTGGATTTTGCCGCACTTGGTGCACCTGCTGGGCATGGTTATCGCAATTAATTATGTTGCGCAAATTTAATAAGATTTAGAAATAGATCTGCAGTTCTTCCGGGTGTTTCTCGATCCTTCTCACGATTTTCGCAGGGCCGATGATGGTAATGCCCATGCGCTTGCCGAGGAGCCTTTCTGCGAACTTTTCCCTGAGCTTGTCGAACTTGCTCCCTTTCAGATGGGAGACGGCGATGGACCCAAGCTCTATGCCCGAGAATTTTTCCGAGATCATCTTCATGGTCTCCTGTATGAGCTCCGCCTCTTCTTCCGGCGTAAGCTTGGCGTCTATAATCACGATGGAATCCTGCATGAGGTCCCTGAAAACAGCGTCGACTTCATTCTTAAGCTTCTGGTACCTGACTAGCTTGATTTTCAGCATCTTGCCCACCTAAATTTTCTTGACTACCATCTTGTACATCTCCTGCATCATCGCCCCTGTTTTTGCAGAAACGCCGATTACGTCGTAGCCGGGGAACGAGTTGCGTATTCTCGTGGTGTCCGACCTTTTAAGATCGATTTTGTTCGAGACGATTATGAAGGGGATTTTCCTTGCGTCGAGATTGCCTAAAATCGTTATGTTCACCTGGTCCAGCGGGTTTTTCGTGGCATCGAGAACGACGAGAACGAGGTCGACATCGTCAAGCCACTTTATCGCTTCTATAACCCCTCGCGTCGCTTCCTTGGCGCGCTGTTTCGCTTCCTCTCTTCCCAGGCCGTATCTCATGAAATTCTCAAAATCGATTTTGGTGGCTATGCCAGGCGTGTCGACAAGGGAGAAGGTAAGCGCTTTGCCGTCGACCTCCATCCGGACCTTTTCCTTAACCTGAATCTCCCGGGTCTCGTGCGGCACAACGGACACGTTTCCCAGCTCTTCGCCGAGGAAATCCATGCAAATCCTGTTGGCCAGCGCGGTTTTGCCTGAATTGACCGGCCCGTACAAGCCGATTTTCAGGGCTTTCCGCTTGCCGAAAATTGCCAGCACTATCGAGGCGAATCTGTTTTTTATCTTCCTGACATGCTTCAGAACCATCTGCCAACCCTCAAAGTCCCTGTATTATTTGTAATACAATCATATTAATAAAAAATGCGTCGGCCGGGATTTGAACCCGGGTTAGAGGCTTTCTTCTAGAAAGCGAAAGCTTCTGGTTTTCGCTTAAGCCTTTTGGGTAAAAGGCTTATTGGAAGGCCCCTGTCCTACCAGGCTAGACTACCGACGCATTTCTTAAAAGTTGAAGTCGTCGTCTTTTATTCTTTTCTT
>CAYGVQ010000100.1:0-2886 GCA_964353515.1 uncultured archaeon | reverse complement strand
TCCTTGTGTATCCCTTTTATCACGTCCTCGCCCGACAGGCCCTGCGTGATGAGCAGCTCGAAAAGCTTCTTCCTCGAGTCCGCGAATTTGCCGTTGAGCGCGCTCTCTATCATTTCCCTGATGTCTTCCGGTCTTGACTGGGCGGCGGCATCGTAGACAGTCTCTTTCGTCACCTTGCCCAGCGCCGAACTCGCCTGCAGCAGATTCGTTGCCTGCCGCAAATCGCCCTCGGAAATCTCGTAAATCGTTTTTAATGCGTCCTCCGCAACCGAGAGCTTCTCGCCCTTCGCTATCCTGTTAAGGTATTCCTTCACCCCTTCCTCGGTGAGGCGTTTGAAGCGGAAGACTGACGTGCGCGACTGAATCGGCTCGATTATCCTGCTCGAATAGTTGCACGAAAGGATGAAGCGGCAGGAGTCTGAGAAGCGTTCCATCGTGCGGCGAAGGGCTTGCTGCGCCTCAGGCGTGAGCGCGTCGGACTCGTCGAGGAAGATGATCTTGAAGTCCGCGCCCAGCGACTTCATGCGGGCGAAGTCCTTGACTCGCCCTCTAACGACGTTGATGCCGCGCTCGTCGCTCGCATTCGTCTCCTGGAAATTGCTCTTCCATCTATCACCGAAAAGTTCTCTCGCCAGGCAGAGCGCAATCGTCGTCTTCCCGACGCCCGCCGGCCCTGCGAAAAGCATGTGCGGCACCGAGCCTTTCTTCACCCATGCCCTCAGTCTCAAAACTATGTGCTTCTGGTCGATTACCTCGTCCAGCGTCTTCGGACGGTATTTCTCGGTCCACAATTCCAAGTGCATAACTATCTAATGCTTCGGTTATTTTTAAGTTTTAAAGAAGGGGCAAAGGGATTGATTATTAAGAGGGCAAAAACCATTTATAAATATGGGGACGTGGAAAAGGGAATTTCTAAACGAGGCTTTCATAAAAGGGGGGATGAAACTGGACAACGGCAGAAAGCCTTACATAAGGAAAATACGCCGGATATCCAACATAACCGTGTGGCTTGTCGACGGCGAATATACCAGAAAAAACATATGCGAGGACTTCGTGAATTACGCCCACCATTACAACCTCAAGTTTATTCCCAAAAACGAGTTCTGGATAGCAGCAGGTGTTTCGGAGCAGGAGATGCAATATTACATAGACAGGCTTCTGGTGGAATACAGGCTGTTAAAAGCCGGGGTAAATTATTTTGAAGCGATGAAAAAGGCTACGCTGACCGAAAAGAGGGAAAGAAGCAAATCCGAAATAATGAAAAAGCTGGCAGGAGGCAGGAAGAACGACAGGGGGCTTGTAACGAAGGTGCGCAGGAGACTGCTGAAAAAATACAGCGGCAGGGTCAGGGTGTGGCTGGTGAACGGCGAGCTGGTGAGGGACTTGCTCTTCATAGATTTCGGAGGCGGAGGGCATGACAGGGTTTACAACTTCGTACCGGACAACGAGGTATGGATAGACGACGACATCCGCCCCAGCGAGAGAAAATTCATCATACTCCACGAGCTGCGTGAAAGGAATCTGATGTCAGGCGGCATGGACTACCCGCACGCCCACAGAAGCGCAACTGAAATCGAAGACCATGCCAGGCACCATACGAAGAAGGCAATGAAGGCCATAAGGGAAGAGCTGAATAAGCAAAAGATTTTCTGAAGCCGGAGAAATCATTTTATCTTGCCGATCTGGAAATCCCTGAGAATGCTTACGGCCATTCTTATGACGTCAGGCAGGCCGCCCTTCATGAGGACGTGTTTCTTGAGGGCGATCGCCTCAAGCGTCTTCTCCTTGTCCTCAATAACCGGAACGCCGTAATACTCCTCTATCCTGCCGGGGAACCTGCGCATAAGATTGACGACCGCCATGTCCGGATGCCTGACTTTCGTGTAGTCCCTGACGTTGGTAATTATGTGCTTCATTTCGTCCTTCTCTTTGTAGGGTATTACGCCGGGCGTGTCTATGAAATACAGCCCTTTCTCCACCCTTATCAGCTGCACGCCTTTAGTGAAACCGCTGACTATGCTGGTCTGGGCGGAATGCCTCCCTTTCATGAAGTTGATAAGCGATGACTTGCCGACGTTGGGGTAGCCCAGGACGCCGACGCGTATTTTCTCCTTGCCCTTGTAAACTTTTCCTGCCTCTGTCATTATCCTCTGCTTGAGCTTGCCCCTTCCCGTGCGCGTTTTCGCCGAGACAAAAACCGACGGCCTCAGAATCTTTCTGAAGTGCCCGAGCTTTTGCCTTTCCGCCAAGTCCGCCTTCGTGATGACATAGATGAGCGGTTTCCCCGCCGCCCTTACCTTGTCCTCTATTTCGCTGTTGCGCGTTTCATCTACGAATCTCGCGTCGAGCAGCAGGAGCAGAATGTCCGCTTCCTGTATTACCCTCTTCACGGCTTTCCAGTAATTCGCCATGAGATTCAATTATAGCATTGGATTAAAAACCTCACGCCGACCGAAAGCCATGAAAAACAAGCATAAGGAGGGGAGCGGGCAGAGGTAATGAATTAGGAGCGCTTAAAAACTTTTAAAAACATCACTTAATTAACAAATATGAGCGAGAAATATTCTCCTTGTCCAGCCGCCAATAATCCTTTGTCCAGATGCCCTTACTTCCCATTTCCCACAGGATGCGGGGGAGACGTAAGCAAATGCTATCGCAGAAGGCCGATCCCAACAGTAGATGACGGAGCAGAGGCCGGCCTTAAACTGCTGACTGACGGTTTTCTGGCAGAAGAAATTGCCAAAGAATCAAGGGAGATTGAAACCAGAAAAGCAAATGCGATCAAAGTTCTGCCAAGCGATATGCAAAATTCATTGAATTCCTTGTATTGCTAATGGGCAAAAATTTAAGCCACCAAGTCAAAGACTTCTATATGATAATCGCCAT
>CAYGVQ010000099.1:0-2888 GCA_964353515.1 uncultured archaeon | reverse complement strand
TCGTGGTCCCTGCCGCAGTCCTGGCAGCGATTTATCACATGAATCCGAGCCTCGCCAAATTCATCCTGGCGTTTTCAGCGTTTTTCATGATATTAAACTGCCTTGTTTACATCGGTTTTGCAAGCATAGTCTGATGGCGGAAAACTAGACCTTCTCTCCCCCGCACTCCTCCGTGTACTCGCAGTACCTGCACATCCATTCCATCGCCTTCGTCTTCTTCGCCTCTGCCTCAGGGATGCGGTCGCCCTTCAGGTGGTCGTGCAGGGCAGCGAACCTCTCCAGAATCTGCTTCACCATGGCCGGATCGTATTTCACCTCGAACTCCTTCGTCTTCAGCGAAGGCTTCTCGACGTAAAGCATGAGGCCGTCGGGAATCTTCAGCGCGTGCATGTAGAGCTGGATCTGCATTAGGTGGGGCAGGCTCGCCTCCTTCGCCATGGAAAGCATCTTCACTGACTTGACCTCGACCAGGATTTTCTTCTGTTCCTTTTCGATGATTAAGACATCGTCGACCCTGCCGGAAATAGAAAATTCTGGAAAATTCAGCCTGAAAGGCACCTCGGCCTCGACCAAGCGGATTTCAGGGGTCTTTTCCGACTTCAGGACGTCCGCGATGAAATCGTGCAGCATGAGGCCGACCTGAAGAACTTTGATCTTTTCCTTGTCAAGCTCCTTCGGCTTCTTGTAGGTGAACCACACCTTGCGCAGGCAGTTGCCGATCTCTGAAGGATAGTAGCGGCCGATCGTCTTAGGCCTCATCTCCCGCTGCAGGTGGGAGTCGATGAGCCTGTCGAAATCGATCATAATTAGGAATTCGGCCCGGGCTTTAAAAGATTGTTTAGCATACCCTTCTGTCGATTTTTCCTTTTCTGTATTCCTTGGTTCTGATAACGAAACCCTGACCGAATCTTTCCAGCAGAATTTCCATGCCCAACGGACTTTCTACCATTAATGATGCCTCACGCAGCATCTCTTCATCGCTCATTTCTGCCGCGTTCCTTTCGAAATGAGACCTATTAATGAATATCCCCCTGTAAGTTTTCAAAGCATCTTGCAGGAAGGGATGCCTGAAAAAAATATCATTTGGCAGGGACAGGAAAGGTTCGAAGTTCTCCATCCCGCATCTTGGTTTTTTTATGCCCAAAATTTCAGCGCCAACATAAACTTTCGTGTCTTCATTTTTAATTTTGGTTACACCCAATATGTGACCACTTTCCTGAAAGAATGCCTCAAGCTGCTCAAGATCGCGTACATCGTAAACAAACATACTGGGGTTAAAATACTGGAACGGCGGCAGCGTGGCCGAAGGGTGTTTTTCAGTTATGTTTTCTGCTGGATAGAATTCAACAGCCATATGAATTCCAGCACAATCTTCCCTGCAATAATCCGGGCTCGGCAAATCCTTAATCCTGCAGTCGCCGCCCTTCTGGTAAACAATAACTTTATACCCGGGGCGTGGCCTGACCTCGGAAACGTCCAGGCATTCAACTTCTCTTCCAAGAATTTTCATTACTATTTATTGGTGACTACATTTAAAAAAAGATTGGGCCGGGGCCCTATGCCCCGAACACCAGCTGCTTGATCTCGGCGAGGTCGCTCAGAGCGTTGAGCTTGAGCTTCATGCCTGACACCGTGTAAAGCATGTCGTCTATGTAGAGCGAGCGCTTCACTGAGTATTCATCTCCGTAATAGTAGTAGCCGCTCTTCAGGAAAGTTTGATTATCATCATAGTGGGTGATGCGCCCCTTGAAGTTGAAGCCGTTTTCCAGAGTGAGGTCGTAGACATACGCTCCCTGGAACTTGAAGGCCCCGTATTCCCAGCTCGGCTTGCCTTGCTTCTCTTCCTCTGTCATCTCAGCAAGCAGTATCGGCACGACCAGCAGATTCTTTTCCCTGTCGAACAGGAAGGCCTTGTGGTCATTCAAAGCGTAGGAATCCGTCCCCCTGTCGCCTATGACGATCTTGTGCAGCTCTTTCGGGTTCGCGACGTCCGTGACGTCGAAAAGCGCGATTTTCACTCCCTGGTACCAGGCGAAATCAGCTGGCATTCCTCCTTCGCCCTCGGCTTCGACCGTCTCCTTGCCTATGCCTATGATGTGGTTTTCATCGTATGGGTGGAGATAATCAGAATAGCCGGGTATCTTGAGCTTGCCCAGAATTTTCGGGTTCATGTGGTCGGAAAGGTCAAGCACGAAGAACGGATCAATCTTCTTGAACGTGACCATGTAGCCGCGGTCTCCCATGAATCTCGCCGAATATATCGATTCGCCAGGAGCGATGTTCTCTATCTTGCCTGTCATGGTGAGGTCGCTTCCGAAAATGTAAACGTTGTTCGAAGTCCCGCCTTCCAAGCCCATCAGTCCCCTCCAAAGCCTTCCTGCAGTCGTCGCGATGCGGAAGTGCGAATCGTATTCGTCCATGGAGAACTGGTTGAGTATGTGGCCTGGAGCTTCCATCTGGCCTGCGTGGACGATTTTCCCGTTGTCTAGGCTGAACTTGTGAATGATGGTTTTCTCGGTCGGCTCGGTTCCTGCTTCTGTCCAGAAAGGATAATTCATCTCCGCGACGTAAAGGTTCGAAAGCGAAGCGTACACATTCTGGCCAGAGCCCATTATCACTTCTTTCGTCACTTCGGCATCTGGGTTGTCCATCGATATTGAAGCGACTGTTATGAAGTTCTGCGGATTCACTGGCTCGAAATACGCGACATCATCGCAGTTGCATGTTGTGGTGAAGTTCGTGTCCTTCGCCAGGTCGCTTCCGCTCCTGTCCCTGTACGCCGGAAGCATTTCAGCAAGCGTGGCTTCTGTTGCCGTGCCTGCCATAACCTTTTCCATAATCAAGTAATTGGGATAGGAATTGACAATGAAGTAAACATCGGGGCCGAT
>CAYGVQ010000098.1:0-2961 GCA_964353515.1 uncultured archaeon | reverse complement strand
GACGTGGACTACGACGGCGCGACGGGCGCTCTTATACAGATAATAGGCGGCGACGACCTTACGCTTGACGAGGTAAGCCTCATAGGCGAAACCGTCTCGAAGAAGATGAATCCAGAGGCGACGGTCATGTGGGGAGCGAGGGTGCTGCCTGAATTCAAGGGCAAGCTGCAGGTCATCACCATAATAACGGGCGTCAGCTCGCCTTACATACTGGGCAGCAAATACGAGGAGAGAAAGAAAGTGGACAAGGTGCTTTCCAAGGACCTGGGCATAACGATGTACTGAAAGGGATTTGGTTTTTATCCCTTTATTACTTCATTTTACCTTGTTTTAGAACTTATTTTAATTCAGGTTACAAAAAACTAATATAAAATTCTTTGTTGGGGGTGTGGGTATGGTCAAAACTTATCTTAATTATATCGGGGGCAGATGGGTGAGGTCTTCTTCCGGGAAGACTTTCAATAAAATAAATCCGGCGACTGGCGAAGTCGTGTTCCGCTGCCAGGCGGGCAATGCGAAGGACATCGGGCTGGCTGTGAAGGCCGCCGGAGAGGCGTTCAAAAAATGGAAGGCCGTTCCTCCGCCGAAGAAGGGCGAGATGCTTTTCAAGGCCGCGCATATCCTCGAACAGAGGAAAGAAGCGCTCGCCATCCTCCTTACGAAAGAGAACGGCAAGAACATCGAGGAGGCGAGGGGCGAGGTGCAGGAAGCGATCGACATAACCCAATACGTCGCAGGCGAGGGCAGGCGCCTTCTCGGCGAGACGACCACGTCCGAGCTCGCCGACAAATTCGCCATGTTCATACGCGAGCCGATAGGCGTTATCGGGGTGATAACCCCGTGGAATTTTCCCATCGCGATACCTGCATGGAAAATCCCCGCCGCGCTCGTCTGCGGCAACACGATCGTCTTCAAGCCGTCCAGCGATGCGCCCGCCTGCGGCATAGAGCTAGTCAAGATACTTGAAGAAGCCGGCGTTCCTCCGGGAGTCCTGAATCTCGTCACGGGTTCCGGCGCAGTGGTCGGGGATGTGATAGCGAAGCATCATGGCATCGGTCATCTTTCCTTCACCGGCTCGACCGACGTCGGCACGCACATCTACGTCGAAGGAGCGAAGAAGCTGAATTCCGTCGAACTGGAGATGGGAGGGAAAAACCCGCAAATCGTCCTCGCCGACGCGGACCTGGAGCTCGCGGTCGACGGCGCGGTCTGGGGAGCGTTCGGGACTGCCGGCCAGCGCTGCACGGCGACATCCAGGATAATAGTCGAGAAGGCTGTGCTGCGCAAGTTCACAGAGAAATTCCTGAAAAGGGTGAAGCAGCTCAAGGTCGGCAACGGCCTGAAGGGAGCACAGGTCGGGCCTATAATAAACGCGGGCCAGATGACGAAGATACTCGGCTACATCGGCAGGGGCAAAAAAGAGGGAGCGAGGCTACTGGCCGGAGGCTACAGGCTTAGCGGCGCGGCACATAAAAAAGGCTTCTTCATCGCCCCGACCGTTTTCACAAGCGTAAGGCCGGAGATGACCATCGCCCAGGAAGAGATATTCGGGCCTGTTGTCTGCATACTCGAGGCAAAGAATTTCGATGACGCGGTGAATATAGCGAATTCGGTCAATTACGGCCTGTCCTGGTCGATCTACACCCGGGACATAAACAAGGCCATGAAGGCGATGCGCAGCGCGGAGTCAGGCATTGTTTACATAAACGCTCCGACCATCGGGGCAGAGGTTCACCTGCCTTTCGGCGGGGTGAAGGGCACGGGGAACGGCGGCAGGGAAGCCGGGACCGAGGCGATAAAGGAATTCACTGAAATAAAGACTGTTTTCGTCGATTACTCAGGCCGGCTCCAGCGAGCGCAAATAGATATAGGCTAGTTAATGTAATATTATATAGTATAGGTGGGGCATGACGCAAAGGAAAATATGGCTGCCGCTTGTGACATGGATAGTAAGCGTGATACTGGTAGCCTATTTGCTATACTCCTTCTACACACCCTCGCCCACCATAACCGTCACCTACATCGCCATAGTGCTGGCGGGCTTTTACATCGTCTGGAAAGGCAGGGAAATAAGCGAGGCAGGCAAGAAGATAAAAAGGAAGATCAAGATCAAGGCCGCTGCGAAGCTAAAGAAAAAGGCAAGGCAATAAAGAAGCCGGTTCTGTTTTGCAACAGCTATATGGCAGAAATTATATAAGAGCCGGGATTTAATTTATTAAATATGACCTATGACCTCATAATTGTCGGGGCAGGGCCCGCTGGCCTTTCCGCCACTCTGACGGCGTGCTACCTGAGGCTCAAACATCTTGTTCTGGAGGCCGACGAGGCAGGAGGAGCCCTTGTACACATTTATCCCTGGAAAGAGGTCGATTCGTTCATCGGTTTTTGCGGCATGGACGGCCAGGAAGTTGCTGAAAAAATGGCAGAGCATGTGAAAAAGGAGGGGGCCGTCATAAAGGAAGAAGAGAATGTGATCGAAATAAAAAGGGACGAGAAAAAGCGCATATTCATGGTGAAGACGGACAAGGGAGTTTACGAGACAAAAACGGTTTTGTTCGCCTCGGGGACTTCAGGGACGCCCCGCAAGCTCGGGGTTCCAGGAGAAGACAACCCGAACGTTCACCACTCAATAGCCGACCCTGTAAAATACAAGGACAAGAGGGTTCTCATTGTCGGAGGAGGAGACACGGCGCTTGAGACGGCGCTCGTCCTCGATAAAACCGGAGCGAAGGTTTACCTCGCCCACAGGAAAGACGAGTTCAGGGCGATGAACAAGACCCAGGAAGAGATAAAACGCTCGAAGATAGAAATCCTCTCCAACACCGAGCTCAGGGAGATTATCGGGAAGAGGAAGATAGATAAGGTGAGGCTTCTGGACAACAAGACGAATAAGGAGCGGATGCTCGAAGTTGATAACGTCGTAATATGCATAGGTTCCGTGTTCAGCCTCGACCTGCTCAG
>CAYGVQ010000097.1:0-3100 GCA_964353515.1 uncultured archaeon | reverse complement strand
CTCAGGGCTTCGTTCTCGACCAGTTTCGGGATCATGCGCAGCTCCTGCGCGCCTTTTATCTCGACGCGCGCGCCTCCAGCAATTGAAACATTGATATCCTGGCGTATTGTACCAAGCCCTCTTTTCACCTTCTCGGTCGAGCGGACAACCATGCCGAGCTTTTCAGCGACTTCTCTCGCCTGTTCGGGTGAGCGGATGTCCGGCGATGTGCCTATCTCAACAAGCGGAATGCCCAGGCGGTCCAGGCCGTAAACGACGCGGTTCCTGTCCCTGCCTATTATCTGGCAGCTTTCCTCCTCAAGGCACAGGTTCTCGATGCCGACCTCGCCGAACGACATCTGGAGCCTTCCGTTCATGCCGGCAACCGCTGTTCGCTGGAAGCCGGACGTGTTCGAGCCGTCGAGCACAGTCTTGCGCATGGTATGTATTTCTTCAGGGACTTCGCATCTGAGCAGCCCGGCGATGGTCAGGACAACATCCAGCGCTTCCATGTTAAGCGAGTGCGGCGGCTCTTCGTCAAGCTCGATGAGACACGTTTCTTCCGGATAAGAGCGGTAAACGAACTTCAGCCCCTTCACGATCTCGCTGGCGGCAGCGACATCTATATCGCCCGTCTCGCCGGCGACAACCCGCAGCCTTCGGGCGATTTCCTTCTCCGGCCTAGCTTCGGAAAAGCGCGATCTGCACCTGCAGAACAGCTTGTGCTCGGTATCGAGCTGCTGGTGGATTTCGATGCCGCATCTCAGGCCGATTCTGGAGTAGTCGATTTCACTCATTCAATCCCTCTGCAGAAAAAGCGCCCGCCTCAGTCCGCGCGGTGATCTCGCCCGCGTAATTCGTGAGCATCATTTCCCTGACCTTTTTCATGTCCTTCGTCTTCCCCAGCACCCACATCAGCTTTACGTATGCAGTCTCGCTCGTCATGTCCTCGCCCGGAATCGCTTTCGCCTCTATGAAAAGCTTGCGCAGGTTGGTGTAAACGTACGGGTTCACGCGGCCGTAAATCGTCTGCGAAGTCACGACAAAGGGTATATGCTCCGCATGCTTTTTGATGACGGGAGTCCAGGGCCTGCTTGATACTTCGGTCGGCACGTGGCCCATGCCTGTCGCTTCGATAACGAAACCTTTGCACCCATTCCTGATGTGGTAGTCGATAACCTTCGGGTGCGAACCCGGGTATACCTTGAGTATCGCTACATTAGGGTTAATCTTCGCATCAACTTCCACCCGCTTTTTATCGTCCCTTTTTTTGAAGTTCCTGTTGGTTATCTCCATCCTGCCGTCAGGAAAAACCTTCGCGAGCGCCGGCTCGTTTATGGGCCGGAAGGCATCGCGCCTGGTCGTGTGCATCTTGCGCACCTTCGTCCCCCGGATGAAATGGCAGAATTCGTCGCTCATGCTGCCATGCATGCATGTCCCGACTTCCGCGATGTCGGCAACAGCAACATGCGCAGCGCAGACAAGATTCATGCCCGCGTCTGAGGAGCCGCGGTCGCCGGACCTCTGCGCGCCGACCAGAACGACTGGCTTGCCAAGATTTTTCAAAAAGAAAGACAGCGCAGCCGAGGTATAATGGAGCGTGTCCGTCCCGTGCGTTACGATAACGCCTTTCTTGCCCGAATTGAGCTCCTTGGCAACGTGTTTTGCCAGCAGAATCCAGTCGCTCGAATCAAGATCCTCGCTCATCTTGTTCATCGGGCTTGACATCTCCATATTCACTATGCCAGCAAGCTCAGGAACGTTGTGGACCAGCTCCTTCGGATTCTCGACCGCGTAAACGCCGCCGGTCTTGTAATCCACGCGCGATATGATGGTCCCGCCTGTCGAAAGCAGCGCCACCTTGGGTTTCGACGCATCGAAATGCGTCTCCAGCAGGCTCCTTCTGGTCCTGCCGAGCTCGTACTTCGCCTCTTCTTCCACGTCCTTCGGCTCGTGCGTATGCGCCCTGGAAAGCTTCGTTCCCTTTATGCCGAAGCCGACGTTGTAGCCGCTGTCGAGCTTTATCACCAGCGTCTTCTCGTCGCCGTATTTCGGTTTCGGCATCAGCAGGCCGGAGTGCTTCCTGCCCTCTTTTTCGACAAGAACCCTGTCGCCTATCTTTATGTTCTCCCTTTTCAGAAGCCGCTCGATTTCATGAGAATACATAATTAGAATATGCAGAGAGTTTATATTAAATTTAACCTTCTCAAAATCTGCAGGCCATTTTTGAAATCCAGGCTGCGCGCTTAAAAATCTTGTTTGCATAATTAAAGCGGGATGAAAATGGACTCTTGCATTCTCTGCGAAAACGAACTCGAAGCCGGCAGGCTCTGCAGATTCTGCGGTCTAGACAACAAGCTCACGAAGTTCAAGAAAACCCAGAGGCACTACGAATTCGTGTGGCCGGGTTTCAGCATCCGCTACCCTGCCGCCCAAGGGAAACCGCTTAAGGTTTTCGTGAAAAGCCACAGGATGAGGATACTCACGGACCTCGAGAAAAAGAGCATAAAAGTGACCCAGACCGTCTAATCGAAATCCGCCAGGTTTTTCTGCTCTTTGGCAGGCTTCTTGCTGGCTCTGGAAAATGTCTTGGGGGTTGTCATTAGTTTTGATGCCTCTTTCAGCTCGTAAAGCGTTCTTCTCATCACGCCTTCTTTCTTCTGCGCGGTCCAGTAATACGCCTCGTCGCGCGTGCGTTTCGCGATGAGAATTATTATCCTGCCGATTTTCGTTCGTCCTACGCGGCCTCTCCGCTGTATCGAACGGATCTCGCTGGGCACGGGCTCGTAGAAAATGGCGAGTTCCATTTCCGGTATGTCCATGCCCTCCTCGCCTATCGAGGTCGTGACCAGTATGTTGTATTGCCCCTCCCTGAAGTCCTGCAAACGCTGCTTCTGCTCGTTCTGCGTCATGCCCTCCCTCTGCCCCATGAACTCCGCCGGCCTTGCGCCATCGACGCAGGAAAGCGCCTTCACAATCTCCTTGACCATGTCCCTGTAATTCGCGAATACAATCGTTTTCGCATCAGACTTTTTGCGCAGTTGCTCGCTGATGATTTCGCAAAGCTTCGCCATCTTCGGATGTTTGCGACCTTCGGCTTCCAGCGTCTCTGAGAGCTTCA
>CAYGVQ010000096.1:0-3140 GCA_964353515.1 uncultured archaeon | reverse complement strand
GGGTGCGCGGTGGTGAAGATGAACGAGCGCGCTCGGTTGATAAGATAATCCCTCAATTCCTGGCGGCCCGCGATGTAGCCTCCGAGACAACCAAACGCTTTCGATAGCGTTCCCATGTCTATGTCTACGCGGCCATGAAGATGGAAATGGTCGACTATGCCTCTCCCGTCCTTTCCGAGAACGCCGTCCCCGTGCGCGTCGTCGACCATGGTTATCGCGTCGTATTTCTCCGCGAGTTCTACTATCTTGTCAAGCGGAGCGATGTCGCCGTCCATGCTGAAGACGCCGTCAGTGACGACGAGCCTTCGGCGGGCGGATTGCGATTCTTTCAGCGCGTTCTCGAGGCCGGCCATGTCGAGATGCGGGTAAATCTTTTTCTCGGCTTTCGTCAGGCGCACGCCGTCGATGATGCTGCCATGGTTCAACTCGTCGCTTATTATGACGTCGCCTTCGCCCATGAGCACCTGTATCGTCCCGCGGTTGGCGGCGATGCCTGCGACGAAAATGAGCGACGCCTCGGTGTGCTTGTACTTGGCCAGCATTTCCTCCGCTTCGTTGTGGATTTCCATCGTGCCTGCGATCTGCCTGACGGCGCCGCAACCGAAACCCCACCTGTCCATCGCCTTCTTCGCAGCGGCGGCGAGCCTCGGATGGTTGGCAAAGCCGAGGTAGTTGTTGGTCGAAAGCGTGAGAACTTTTTTACCGTTTATGGTGACCCTTGCCCCCTGCGGCGTGCTGAGGACGGGAAGAGTGGTGAAGAGATTCTCCTTTTTCAGGCCTTCCAGCTCCTCCTTCAGAAATTCCAGACGATTTTTCATGCAAACACCCCCAACAGGAAATCTACTTGAAATATATTTCAAAATATCTTTCCTTGCTTTATAAAATGCTGTACCTGACCTATTTTAGCTTCGTGTTTTCAACCCCAAACGCAATATTTTACAATTGTAAAACATCTGGTTTTTTAAAGGTGTTCACATATAATATTAATTGTAATTAATCAGCGAAAAACTGACGGCACATGGAAAGGAAAAAGTTTCTTTTTGTATCGCTTGATGCGCTTATAAGCGACGTAGCCTGGCAGATTGTCAAGGAAGGGCACGAGGTCAAATATTTTATAGAGTGCGAATCAGAGAAAAACATCGGGGACGGCTTCATCCCCAAGACGGATAACCTTGAGAAAGAAATCGAATGGGCGGACGTCATAGTTTTTGACGACGTGCTGGGCCAAGGGGCTAAGGCCCAGAAACTAAGACAGGAAGGCAAGCTGGTCATCGGAGGAACGCCTTACACCGACATGCTCGAGGACGACAGGGGTTTCGGCCAGGATGAGCTAAAAAAAGCGGGAGTTACGACGATACCCAGCTGGAATTTCACCTCCTTCGACGACGCCATCAGCTTCGTTCAGGAGCATCCCGGGAAATACGTCATCAAGCCCAGCGGCGAGGCCCAGAACGTCAAGCAGCTGCTTTTCGTCGGGGAGGAGGAAGACGGCAAGGATGTCATACAGGTGCTGGAACATTACAAGAAGGCGTGGTCAGAAAGGATAAAGGCCTTCCAGCTGCAGAGGAAGATAAGCGGCGTAGAAGTCGCTGTCGGTGCTTTCTTCAACGGCAAGGAATTCATCTACCCGATTAACGTCAATTTCGAACACAAGAAGCTGTTCCCCGGCAACATCGGGCCATCCACCGGCGAGATGGGAACATCCATGTTCTGGTCCATGCCCAACAAGATTTTCAACGCGACGCTCAAGAAGATGGAGCCGAAACTCAGGGAAGAAGGCTATATAGGTTATATTGATATTAACTGTATTGTTAACAGCTACGGCATATACCCGCTGGAATTCACGTCGCGCTTCGGCTACCCGACCATAAGCATCCAGCATGAAGGGATGCTCACGCCGATAGGCGAATTCTTTTACGAGCTTGCAAGGGGCAACGGCCACAAGCTCAGGGTTAAAAGCGGCTTCCAGGTCGGCGTCCGCGTCGTAGTCCCGCCGTTTCCCTTCAACGACACGGAGACCTTCGAGACCCATTCCGAGGACGCTGTCATAATATTCAAGAAGCCTAACACGGAGGGCATCCACATCGAGGACGTCAGGATGGTCAACGGCGAATGGCTCATAACAGGGCATGCGGGCGTCATCCTCATCGTCGTCGGCACGGGCCCGACCATGAGGCAGGCGCAGACGCAGGTTTACAACAGGATAAACAACATTCTCATACCCAACATGTTCTACAGGAAAGACATTGGCAACCGCTGGTTCGAGGACAGCGACAGGCTGCATACGTGGGGCTATCTCAGGGAATAGCAAAGAAAAAGTTTTCTTAAAATTTTCAGCCCCTGTAATCAAGGCCCAGCTGGAACGCCTTCAAGTCATCTTCTATCCCGTGCTTGATGGTCTTCTTCATCGCTTCGATGACTGACTCCTTCTTCAGCGGGAGCATTTCTTTCGCGATTGCGATGCCGAGCATCATCATGTTGCCGTCGATCGGGTCGCCGAGTTTCTCCCCGCAGATGTTTGACGCGTTAACGAAAACGTACCCCTTCGCGAAGGGCTCGATCATCTGGCGTATCTTTTCGTTGGACGGGTATTCCTGTCCGAGCAGGTTCGCGTAGATTGGCTTGACCGGGTAGATGTCAATCAGGAAGTGCGTTCTTGCCTTGGAAGTAAAATAGCAGAACCTGCCTGCTTCGACGGGCTCGAGCGCCAGCAGAAGGTCGGCCTGGCCTCTCGGTATGAGGGGCGAATGGACATCTTTGCCGAACCTAACATGCGTTGGAATCGCTCCGCCTCGCTGCGCGAGGCCGTGCAGCTGAGTGCCTCGCACCTCGTAGCCTTCAAGGTTCGCGGCTTTCGCTATTATCACCGAGGTAAGCAGAACGCCCTCCCCCCCTACTCCGGCGATCAGAACATTGTATGTCATTTTTTCTTCCTCCTCGGTATTATCGCGCCCACCGGGCATATCTGCGCGCAAACTCCGCAGCCCCAGCACAGGTCCTCGCGTATGTAAACCTTGCTGCCCTCCTGCACTATCGCCGGGCATGCGAACTGCTTCACGCACGTAAGGCATTGCTTGCACTTGGTCGGGTCAATCTGGAATTTGACGAACTCCCCTCCCTGCTTTTTGAGCAGCCTTCTC
>CAYGVQ010000095.1:0-3167 GCA_964353515.1 uncultured archaeon | reverse complement strand
CGCGGCTCTGGGAAGGACACGATGGCCGAATATTTAAGAAAAAAATACGGCTTCAGTGTTCTGACCTATACGAACGACGTTCTCGGCCCGCTCCTCAGGCAGATGGGAAAGGGAGTGACGCGCGAGAATCTCATAACACTCGCCCTAGAAATGCGCCGGAAGAGCGGCAAGCACGTCCTGACGCAGCTCATATGTGACAAGATAGAACGCGACGGCTGCTGGGCGGTGAGCGGGGTGCGCTATCCGGAAGAAGTCAGCCATTTCAGGAAATGCTTCGGCGACGCTTTCAGGCTTATCCGCATCGAATGCGGCACGAGGAAACGCTACGAGCGCGTCAAAAAGCGCGGCACTAAGGGTGAGGGGAGGCTGATCCTCAAGCAGTTCATGGCAATAGAAGAGAAGGAGACCGAGAAGGTCATAAACCAGACCATAAAGCTAGCTGATTTCTCGATCGACAACAACGGCACTTTCGGCCAGTTCTACAAAAGGATAGACACCTTGACCAGAAAGCTTAAATTAATTTAAGCATTTAAGCGCAAAATCTATACTAGATAGGCCGACAATTGCGTGAGCAATTGTCATTCGAAACGTTGCCTCAGTAGCTCAACCTGGCAGAGCGATCGACTTGTATCGATATGAAGAAGCCTTCGCGGCTGATGATTTCGTAGGATATCGATAGGTTGAGGGTTCAAATCCCTCCTGGGGCTTAGATCAAACCGATATATAGCGATAATACTTTTAGGCAATTAAACCAGTCAGGTAAATCTGCTCGCCACGAAGACCAGGTCGTATATGTCGATTTGACCGTTTGGGGCAACGTCAAATATTGATTTCCAGTTTGCACTAGAACTGCTTTGGCCGAAGTTGCTGGTCATGTTGACCAAATCGCCTATGTCGACCTTGTTGTCGCCGTTGAAATCGCCGCAGTAATGTTTAACCACCGGATTTTCGTCGTCGCAGTCCGACCACTCGGACAGGCAGGCATATACTTTGCCGTCTCCGGCAAGGTACTCTGATGCGCATGCCATGTCCTTGTCCCACCACGTGTCCTTGTCGTCATCGCAGCCATCGTCTATTTTGCCGTCAATGTCCTCATCAATGTTGTTGCATTTTTCGCTGCCTATCTTGGGGTTGGAATCATTAAGGTCTGCCCATGCGGACAGGCAGTCGTACGCCACTCCGTTGCCAGCGAGATATTTGCCCTGGCAGAGCATGGCACTGTCCCAGAAAGTGTCCATGTCATCGTCGCAGCCTTCATCGGCAACGCCGTCATTATCATCGTCCTTGTTGTTGCATATATCAGCGATTATTTTGCAGCCGGCATCGCACTGGCCGGTATGCGGAACGGTTCCATTACACTGCAAGTCAGCACCGCAGGCATAATCGCAAAGGCCGTGCCCGGAACCGCCTGCTTTCATCACTGTTTTCCCGTTGCATCTTATCTGGTCGGCGTTCTTGTAGCTCGCGCTGTCGTTGGCGCAGAAAGGCCTGTTTTCCTGGTTGTTGCACGCTATCTGCAGGCCCCATTTCTTCTGCTCCCTAAGAATATTCTGATTGTACTGTCCGGGCAGGTCCCTGCCAACGCCATAGCATTTATACGTATAATTCAGGTACTTCTCGTAATCCGTTCCTGTGGTGTAAACATACCACAAAAGAGCGGTGATATCAGGATCATTTATTGAAAAGTTGAAATACCACTCCTGCTGGCAGGGGCTTGGAGGCTGATTGGGATTCAGATAGGCCTCCATGTTATGACACATATAACTCTGGCCCACCATGACAATCTCCCTGTCGGTGTTGCTGCTGACCACGCCGTTTATGTAATCACGCTGGTCGCACTCGTCAATAAGTTGCCCGGGACACAGTGCCTGCGCAGATACCCCTCCAGATTTTACCCAGAAAACCCTGCTCTTTACCATGTTGTCAAAATATTTTTTCTGCGTATCACCACAGGCAAACGGGTCCAGCGAAAGCCCTGTCATTACCGTTGCGTACCATGGCTCCAAGAAATAGGGATCGAGGCCTACAAGGTCCAGGTTCCTGTTTTTCACAATATCATTGCCCCCGGTCCAGCCGCCATGGGAGAACACCATCAGCGTGTTAACTCCTGGGAAAATCTCCTTGGTGATGTTCAGCGCGGCATCCACCCTTTCGGGATGATCTTTGATTTTGAAACCGGGAAAGAATCCGTCCTCAATGTCAGGCTCATCGAAGAGGTAGAAGGCCCATATCTTGCTGATGTTGGAGCCTATTTCACTTTTAAGGGTGTTCAGGTAAGCCCTCCAGACATCATCACTCTCATTGAATTTCGGATGGAAATAGGTTCCCAAATAACAAATGATTTTCTCTCCTTTGTTGTACGCCATGTCAAGCCAATGTTCCCTTTCGGCCTTGGAATCCAGCGGGCAGTTGGAATAAATAATGACATTGGAATAGCTGGAGGTGTTTTCATCATCGCTATTCCACCACGGCGCGTCGTAATAACCGTAATATTTCATATCGTATGATGCCGAAGCTAAGCCGGTTAGTGCAAAGCCCGAGACGGTAAAAACCACGATGGAGAATATAGCCAGAAGCGCCTTTCTCATAAGTTAATTTTATTTTTTTCAGTTAAATACCATTTTAAAGACGCCCGCAGCAAATGGCGATAGAAATTCCTCATTCGGCAACTATGCAACAACATCTCCTGGGGCTTGGGAAAATCCTGCTAAGTCTGAATTATCCGATATTGAAGAAAAAACTGGAAGCCTGCTCGCTCAGGTAATAATATGTCCATTCCTCTTATCGTAACATTCCTTGCAGTAATACTCCCAGGCTTGTGAAGGGTAAAGCTGAACCGCCGAGGTTGAAAGCTTCCCGCACATCTTGCATAAATTTTGATTAAGGCTGAGAATAAACTTATTCGCCCTTTCGATTTCGATATTCACATTATTCTCCTGACCATTATCCTAATGATATGATATGATATCTATTGGAGCAGCGGACATAAAAGAGCCAAAACAGGGATTTTTGGTTTAAACATGCCTTTTAAGGCAAAATTCGAATTATAAACAGGATTTTATGGGCAAAATATCAGTTCCGGTGAGAATATTTAAAAGTGTGATAAGAGACTTCGCGGAAGGGGACAAAGAAAGATTAATGAGAAAGTGGGAAAGAAGGGAAATTGC
>CAYGVQ010000094.1:0-3193 GCA_964353515.1 uncultured archaeon | reverse complement strand
AGTACCCACACCGTCAAGCTTGAGGTGAGTTCGAGCGGCGGCCTTGCGTCACCCTCAAACCCATCCAGCTACAGCCTTAACGCAGGCAATTCCGGCGTTTTCACCGTAAACTTTTCCGCCTCAGTCGACATGACCATCGGCTACTACACTGTGACGGTCAAGGCATATGCCAGCGACAACGTGAGCGTTTACGACACCAGGACGATAACCGTCGCAGTCGAGCCGGTGGAGGGGACCAAGGTGAAGATAAACCAGACGTACGATGAAATAAAAGAACTTTTCGCATCTGTTGCAACGACTTTCAACCAGATGCCGGCTGCCTCTGACGCGAACTACACGCTAGCCAACAGGACCTATTACAGGCTGCTGAACATGCTGCAGGACATAGAGAACAAGATAAAGCTTGGCAACTACCTGGAAGCGCAGGGCCTGCTGAATGAGGCAAACTCGACCCTTGCTTCCTTCAAGCTGGAAATCAGCCAGATAGGTGCCGGCGGCCTTGTCTTAGCGCTCGGCGGTAATATCATGACATGGGTAGCTATTCTGGTAGTGATAGTAGTCATAGGAGGCTTCCTTGCCTACCTGCTGCTTCCCCCGAAGAAAGGAGGCTACCATCCAGCACTAGGCTACATACCCAAAGAGAAGCTATCGATAGCGAACAAGCTCACGCACCTTTTCTCCAAAATAAAAATCAAAAGGCCGAGAATAGGCGGCCAGAAAACGCTGGCGTCGTTCGAAAGGCCTGCAGCGCCTGTCCAGCCTATTTCTGCGCAACCTCAAGCTGCTGCAAGACCGCCGGAGAAAAAGACCTACATGGAAGGCTACCACAGGCTTGACCAGTTCTCGCTCAGCTACGACAGGGAGAAATTCAAGGAAAAGAAAAAGTAGGCCGGCAGCTATTTTTATTGTTAATTCATTAAATAGATTATTATAGAGACGGGTGTTCGCATGCTGCTCAAGGTATTCGGTATTGCGCTCTTTTTTACCATGATATTCACGTCAATAGGCCTTGTCATCGGCAGCCTTTTCGGCATACAAGCAGCCCTGCTGCTGGGGGCGATATTCTTCCTGGTGGCGCTGCTGCTGGACGTGGTAGCCTACTGGTATGCGCCCAGCCTCATACTCAGAAGATACAAAGCGAAACCGAGCACCAACAAGGAGATTAACGAGATAGTTGAGAAGATGGCGCTTGGCGGGAAAATACCCGTGCCGAAGGCCTGCATCCTGCCCATGGACGTCCCTAACTCCTTCGCCACCGGCAGGGGCGAAAAGGCAGCTATATGCGTCACCGAGGGTCTCCTCAGCCTCAACAGGGGCGAGATAGAGGGGGTGGTGGCGCACGGCGTGTGGCACATAAAGGACGGCAACACGCCCGTACAGGATTTCGCCTGCGCCCTCGCGCACATACTGCATTACACCGTTGTTCTGACCCCCCTCGCAGTTTTGATTCTCAAATTCTCGCTCAACCCGACCAGGGAATATTTTGCCGATTATTACGGCTCGAGGTTTTCGAGAAAACCCAGGGACTTGGCGGCTGCCCTCGGCAAGATGAGCGAGACGGCAAGGCAAAACCCCTTGCGCGGCTCGCCTGCCTTCGAAGGCATATGGGTTATCGACCCTTTCAAAAGGGAGGGCCTTCCAAGATGGTTTTCCACCGATCCGCCCACTGCCAGAAGGGTGAAAAGGCTGGAGGACATGATGCACGAGGGCATACCCGAACCGCCGGATGCAACGGAGGTTGATTAGATGCCGAAAAAAATAACGGAAAAAATAGACGAGGAGCTCAAGGCGCTGAAAACGGAGATGGACTTCAGCGGCGCTGACGTCCACGGCCTCTGCAAGAGCCTCGAGGGCGTAATGCGCGACCTGAAGGTCTTCGACCAGAAGCGCCACCGCTCGGAGCAGCTGGACAGCGACCTGAACAAAAGGTTTGAGGCCATCGTCATCTCGCTTGAAAAGATAACGAAAATCATGAGAGAAAACGGCCTTGTTTAAGGCTCGAGATTTTGCAAAGCATTTTCCTTGGCGAGGTCGAACGCTCGATCCATTTCTTTCCTTTCGACGCGCCTGTACATGCCGATGGAAGCGAAGGCCTCGAATTCGGGATGATACTGGTCCATGATGTTAAGTCTTATCCTATCGCCGAGGTTTTTGCCTATCCATCCCATTACATTCGATGTGCAACATTCCACGTGATTGGGAAGGACAAGATGGCGGATGAGGATTTCTGCGTGTTCCTTCGCCAGCAAATGATTGCGGGTAATAACGTTCCAGTAATTCTCGACTTTCGAAAGCTTCCTGGCGCATTCATTATTGCCGTACTTGAAATCCGCAAGATATACGTCTACAACGCCTTCCAACAGCTTCATCGTTTTTTCCGACATATACATGTTGGAATTCCACACTATCGGCTTGTTGATTTCGAGATGCCTGAGCATCGAAAGAATCGTATGAAGATGCGGCGTCGGTTCGCCGCCCACGAGGTTTATGTTCCTGCTGGCGTGCGCCTTTCTTCTTGCTAAATCTGCAAGTGTTTTGCCGTCCACCAACAAACCTTTTTCCTTCTGCCTCGAAATCGTCCAGTTCTGGCAGTAGATGCAGTAGAAATTGCAGCCGATGAAGAAGAAGGTATGCGAGGGGATAATGCTCGCCTCCTCGCCCATATGGATGAATTCGCTTGACAAAAAGGATTCGCTACTGAGTGAGCAGAAGCCTTTGTTTCCAGCGGCCCTGTTAACCTTGCATCTTCTTTCGCAGAATTCACATTTCGTCAGCATTCTTTTTGCCAGTTCAAGTTTAAGGTCGACCAGTGATTTTTCCGCGAATTTAATTTTCGTTTCGCCTTGATCAAATTCTTTCAATTTCCTTCTAAATTTTTTCATCGCTGTCTCATGCGCCTTCCAAAGCTTTTCTTCGGGAGATCTGAAAGCGAATTTTATAGGAATCGTCTTCGCTATCAGGAATTGCGCGTATTTTTGGTTCTTATTTATTGCGAGATATCTTCCCATCGCTTTTTTCAACAAAGTATCTTCAGAAATTGGCTTTCGATAAAGCAGAAACTCCATAATATGAGTTTCGGGCAAGAATTAAAATCATTTGGTACCTTTGAATTCTGAAAATGGAATCCATATCCCTTTATCTGTATATCTGCCGAAGCCGCCAAAATCGTAAGCCACTATCCTGTTCTTGCCTT
>CAYGVQ010000093.1:0-3214 GCA_964353515.1 uncultured archaeon | reverse complement strand
CGCCCTTGACGAAAAAACGAGCGATTCGAGGAGCGAATTCGAAGCGAGCCTGTTCGCGCCGTGGACGCCGTTGCAGGCGACCTCGCCGAACGCGAAGAGCCCGGGTATGTTCGTCTTGCTCTCATCATCAGTCTTCAGGCCGCCGCAGGCGTAATGCGCCACGGGCTCGACGGGAATCATACTCTTCGATATGTCGATGCCGTTTTCCATGCATGTCTTGTAAATGGTCGGGAACCTTTTCTCAAGGAAGGCCTTGCCTTTTTTCCGTATGTCCAGGTAAACGTTCCCCTGCTTCAGTTCGCCGAATATCACCCTCGCCACGACATCCCTGTTGCCGAGCTCGTTAACGAACCTCTTACCCCTCGAATTTTTCAGCACAGCGCCTTCGCCTCTGACAGCCTCGCTGATAATGAAGAACGGCGCTCCCTTGCGCCTCAGCGCGGTCGGGTGGAACTGGATGAATTCGACGTCTTCGACCTCGCAGCCTGCGCGGAAGCCTATCGCCACCCCGTCGCCGGTCGCGATGTCGGGATTGGAGGTGTTGCTGTAGAGTTCGCACATGCCGCCGGTCGCCAGCGCGACGGCCCTTGCAAAGCAGTCGACGACCCTGTGATTTGTTTTGTCAAACGCCCTGATGCCGATGCATCTGCCTTTTTTCAATATCAGGTCGAAAGCGATGTGGTCTTCGAGGATGCGGATGTTGCTGCCGCTCTTGACGCGGCTTATCAGGGCCTTTTCCACTTCGGCGCCGGTCATGTCGCCGCGGTGTACGATGCGCTTTCTGGAATGGCCGCCTTCCCTGCATAAAGCGAGGGTGTTGCCTTCCATGTCGAACGCTGTCCCCAGCGACATCAGCTTTTCGATTTCCGAGGGCGCGCTCTTCACCATTATCTCGACCGCTTCCCTGTCGCAGAGACCGTCCCCGGCCTTCAGCGTGTCCTCTATGTGCAAAGCGAAGTTGTCCAGCGCAGAAAAAACCGCGGCTATGCCGCCCTGCGCGAGGTTGGTGTTGGATTCCAGCATGTCCTTTTTCGTCAGCAGGGCCACGCTGCCGTACTCGCTCGCCTGTATTGCAAAATTCAGGCCTGCGATGCCCGACCCCACAACCACAAAATCAGCCTTTATCATCAAGGTTAAATATCCCCTCTGAGCTTAAAAGATTTCCTTCCCGGTCCATGCCGGAACAGTGTATTCGCTACTTAACAAAATCGTATATGAGAGCCAGTCCCCCTTCTATATATTGCTTTTTGAAAAAAATACGACTGTCGTCCAAAGCCGGATGCTTGTAAACCAGCCAGTCCTCAAAAGGAGTGGAAAATTCAGCTCCCAGAGACACCAGCTCCTCGTGTGTTGAAGCTCCCTGCAACTTCATGAGAAGTTTGCTGGCGTCTTTGGTGTCTTTATATGCCATGCTTTAAATTGGAGCATAAATTTAAAAAATCAGAACAGGCTTCTGAAACAGAAGACAATAAATGCTTTACCTGAGCTCAAGCATCTTATCGAGCGCGCGTCGCGCGCGCTCCGCGACCTGCGGGTCGACATGCACTTCATTCTTCTCGTCGCGCAGGCATTCGTAAACCTTCTCGAGCGTTATTCTCTTCATGTTCTCGCACGTCCCGCCGGCAGGATAGAATTTCTTGCCTGGCACTTCGCGCTCAAGACGAGCGCACATGCCCTCTTCTGTCGCGACGATGAACTCCTTCGCCCTGGACTTCTTCGCGTATTTTATCATGCCGCCGGTCCCGCAGATGTGGTCCGCTATGTCAAGCACGTCGGACGGGCATTCGGGGTGCGCGATCACCTTTGCCCTCGGCCTCTCCTTTTTCATCAGCCTTATGATATCCGGCGCTATGAAATCGTGCACGTAGCAGAAGCCCGGCCACGGGATTATCTTCTTCCTGGTCTTGGTCTGGGCGTATCTTGCAAGGTTGTAATCCGGCACGAAAAGTATTTCCTTGACTTTCATTTTTTTCATTATCTTCTCGAAATTCGCCGAGGTGCAGACCACATCGCTCTCGGCCTTGGTCTCGCCGCTCGTGTTTATGTAGCTGACCACCAGGGCGTTAGGGAATTCGGCCTTTTTCCTGCGCAGCGCTTCAGCATTCGCCATAGCCGCCATCGGACAGCGCGCCTCGGTGTCGGGATGCAGAACCTTTTTGTCCGGGTTCAGGATCTTCGCGGACTCCGCCATGAAGTCCACGCCGCAGAACACGATTATGTCAGCTTTTGTATCCTTCGCCCTCAGCGAAAGGTCCAGCGAATCTCCTATGAAATCCGCGACTTCGTAAATCTCCGGCCTCTGGTAGTTGTGGCAGAGGATCACGGCGTCTTTCTCTTTCTTCAGCTCGAGAATTTTCCTTATAATCTCTTTCTCGTCCATTAATGAGAATTTGTACTCATCCTATAAAAATTAAATCAGTTCCCCTCCGCCAGCAAAAGCCAGCAAAACAACGTATTTTATCATTTTTATTGAATCAAGTTCAATATCCATAACATGAAGAAGTTTTTGGCACTGGAGATAATAGCATTAACATCTTTCATGATTCTCGTTTCCCACCCCTTTGGAAATAACATAGCATCGGCTGCGGCCAGCCTTCAAACTTACGGCTATTATATCGGCCCGGGATGCGGCGAAGACGTCTGCAATTTTACGAACTACATCTTTTATGGCGCGTCCGGGAGCCAGGCGGATGTCGACCGGGATGTTAATAACCTCTATAACATGGGTTTTAAGATCGTAATTTGGGATGCTTATTTCAATTACTATGTGAGAAATACGCCGTCTGCGACCCTTGCTCAGTGCGAAAGCGACTGGAGAACCTATCTGACCAGTCTCAAAACCAGACTCGGCCCAAACTCCAAAAAGATATGGGCCTATTACCTCTTTGACGAACCTGAGGGCTTCTGGTACAGCGTACCATATGGTCCTGAGAAGGTGGATCTGGCCGTAAATCTGACCAAGGAGATTCTCTCGGACATAAACACCTTTATAATTTTTCATGGGCGTGGGGGATCCATCGTTCAAAATAAAAATCTGGATTTGATAGGCATAGATCCCTATTTTCTCAACAGTTTTTCTGCAAGTTTTATGACCGATCCTTACGATTGCGAGAAGAAGGAGGAGACCTCGAAGCCCTGGATGTGGTTTGATGGGGCAGTCAAGAGGCTGATTTACTGGATTAAATCAGGAGGCCAATTAATCGAGTATGCCTGT
>CAYGVQ010000092.1:0-3239 GCA_964353515.1 uncultured archaeon | reverse complement strand
GACAATATGGAAGCACGCTACGCCATTAACAAATTCTGCGTCAGGAACAAGGTGCCGTGGGTTTACGGCGCGGTCCTGCGCGACGAAGGGCTGTCAGCGACGTTCGCTGCCGCCGGCAGGCCTTGCTTCGCATGCCTTTATCCCGAAAAACCCAGAAAGGTGGAAAAAACCGCGGAAGCGGGCGTGATATCGCCCGTCATCGGAATGATCGCTTCTTTGCAGGCCATGGAGGCCATAAAAATCATCACGCAGATCTCCGGGCCGAACTACTCGCGGCTTTTCAGAATCAAGCTCGAACGCCCCGGCTTCGAGCTGCTCGCGATAAAGACAAGGGAGGACTGCCCGGTATGCGGCAAGGACATTCTCAAATTCAGAAGAAGATAATCATCAAATACGGCGAGCTCTGGCTCAAGTCGGAGCCGGTCCGTAGGCGCTTTTTGAGAACGCTCGCCGACAACATCAGAAGCCAGCTGAAAGCCGACGGCATCTGCAGCTTCAACCTGGAAAGAACAAGGGACATGTTACTTCTCGACTGCAGGAACATGAAGACGCTGGAAGTCCTGAGAAGAGTTTTCGGCATTTCATGGTTCGCGGTCGCAATGGAAACCAGGTCCGAGAAGAAGGCGATAGAAAGGGCTGTCATGAAACTGGCCAAAAATATCGCTGCCCGCCAGACCTTCGCCATCCGCGCCAGCAGATCTGACAAGGCCCTGCCATTCACCAGCAAGGACATCGAGAACGAAATGGGGGCGAAGATCAAAAGGAAGGTAAATCTCTCCAGCCCCGATGTGACCATATTCATCGAGATGCGGAGGGAGGGCGCCTACGTCTTTTCCGAAAAAATCCGCGGCGCCGGCGGGCTGCCTTATGGCGTAAGCGGAAGGGTTTTGTCGCTGGTTTCCGGTGGCATAGATTCGCCGGTAGCCAGCTGGCTGATGATGAAGAGGGGATGCGAGGTCGCTTTCGTAAACTTCGTTTCCTCGAAGCAGGATGCGAAAAAGGTTGTAGGGATCGCAGAAAAACTGAGGGAATATTCTTCACGGCCTCTTACCTTGTACGCCATACCCTTTCAGGTAATACAGGAAGCAATCGCACAGGAATGCGAAAGGCGCCTGACATGCGTTCTCTGCAAGCGCTTGATGTACAGGACTGCAGAAGCGCTCGCAAAGGAAACCGGAGCTAAGGCGCTCGTCACCGGCGAAAACCTGGCGCAGGTAGCATCGCAAACCCTTGACAATCTTTCGGCTAACAGCGATGCGGTTTCAATTCCTGTCCTGCGGCCGCTCATAACCATGGACAAGGAGGAGACGATCGCGCTCGCCAAAAAAATAGGCACCTACGAACTTTCAATAAAGGCCGCCAGGCCGTGCAAATTCGTCCCGCATAAGCCCGCCACGAAGGCAAGGAGAGCAACAGTTTTGCACGAGGAACGCAAAATAAAAGGCCTTGATAAAATGCTTGAGAACATCGTGTCAAAATCCCAGAAGGTGGTTGTATGAGGAAGGCGCTTTTCGTCGGTCGTTTCCAGCCGTTCCATAACGGGCATCTGAAGGTGATAAGGGATATTCTGAAAGCGAATGACAGGATAGCGATAGTCATAGGAGGCCCGGCCAAGCCCGACGAAAAGAATCCGTTTTCTTTCGGAGAACGCGAAGGAATGATAAAAGCTGCTTTGAAGGCCGAAGGCATAAACAGATATGAAATATACAAAGTGCCCGATGTCAATGACGATGAGAAATGGAGTTCGAAAATAAAAAGCCTTGGGCAGTTTGAAGTCGCATATTCGCGGAATCCTTGGACCATCCGCTGCCTGAAAAAAGCCGGCATTCCCGTGAGGCAGCATAAATTCTACGAGCGCTACGAAAACTGCGGCAGGGAGATAAGAAACAGGATTGCAGATGGTAAGCAGTGGCGAAAGCTCGTGCCGGCAAAAGTTTACGCCTATATTATGGAAATAAAAGGCGAGGATAGGATAAGAAAGAATATGCATCAGCGAGCTGCTTAATTATTAATGCTAATTATCAATATTTAATATCAAAATTTAGTTGGGATTCTTGATGGGTGGCAACGATACAAAAGAAAGAATAATCAAACTCCTTTCAGAGCAAAAATACGGTTTGACCATAGAGGAAATAGCCAACACACTCGCGATAAACAGGATGACGGCCTCCAAATATCTCGCCGTGCTCGAGGCTTCCGGCAAGGTTCTTGTCCGGGAAGTAGGCAAGGCGAAGCTGCATTACCCGAAAAATAACGGCATTAACAAATGGCTCAACCAAAACCATCAAAACAATAGAAGATCCTCATGCGGCCTGAACAGCATCGGTTTCTTTTTTATTGCCTTGCTTGTTCTTACAACCACCATGTTTTCGGTGACCATAATCGCTGCCAATTCAAACACACCCTCAAATAACAACGGTCCGTTTAACTTTTCTGTCATCAAAAACTACCCTGAGAAAGTAATAGCTATTGAAATAGAGGGCCCTCCTCTAACGGCCTTTATTCTTGTGATCATAAATCCTGAAAACAAATCCATATCGCCTTCTGAAAACGTATCTTTTCAGACAGACCAGAACGGGCGGTACGAATTGCGCATAATAGGTTTCGTTACTGGCAACTATTCCCTTACACTGATATCGAAAGAGACTGAATATAATTACACCTTTGAGGTTGAGCCTTCAGAAATTTTCGAATGCAACAGGACATTCCTGGAATACAGGATAGAAAACGCCACCTCGATGAACCAAACGGCGGAACAGATTCCCGGAAGTTACATATGGGACATATGCAGAGATTTCGTAGAGGCGAATTTGACGAGAGAGCAAGCGATTTCCGAAGTCGCTGAAAGTAGGTCATTTATCGAGCGCCAAGTCAACGCCGAAAACATAACGGGTGCAGAGGAGGTAGAAGAAGAGGTTTCAAGATCTTTTGTTGAAAAAATGATAAACCTTCTTCCCGAAAAAAGTATTTTCGGTAGGAATGAGAAACCGAGATTCAGGCTTACTTCCAAAAAAATATTTTCTGAACAAGGCAGACGTGTAGAAGAGACTCTTGTGGCCGAGATCCTGTCCTCAATAATATACGGTCCTGACCAAAAGGAAGCGGAAGTAAAGACAGACATACTTGACATGGGAAACGGCGAATTCGCAATAGAAATGGAGGACGTGAGAGAATTCAGGCCAGGCTTGTACAGAATCAAAATGTTCATTAACGACGCTGACGGAACAAACGAGCAGGAA
>CAYGVQ010000091.1:0-3274 GCA_964353515.1 uncultured archaeon | reverse complement strand
GCGAGGCTCGGATTCATGTGATAAATCGCTGCCAGGACTGCGGCAGGGACCACGATCGTGATCATCGCCAGGAAAGACAACGGCGCAAGCACCCACATCAGGCTTTCAAATGAAAAAAACTGCGGGAATACGGCGAAGCCTGCCATAATACTCAGGAAAAGGAAATTCACGAGCATCAGATAAACGACCGCTATAACGATGAAAAGGGCTCGTTTTTTCTGCGTGTTCTGCTCCTTTTTCGCGGCTTCGTCCTCGGGTTCTATCAGCTTCCTTGAAGCAACGATGAAGCCTATAATTGTCAGAAGATTCGTCAGGCCCAGCGCAGCGAAGGCCAAAGGGCTAGGCTCGTGCTTCGAGAATACGAGGTATGCGGCTGCTATGCTTGAGATAATAGAGATTGCCAAAAGCCACGCGATTGATAACCAGAGGATATTGGCTTCTATGAAAACAGGCACTGCATTCCTTGCATAAAACTCACTGTCCGGCTTTTTGTCGATCCAGAGGTCATCTACGAATCTGTCAGAAGACTGGATGATATGAATGTTCGTGTACAGCACATTAACTATTCCGGCCATGCCGAAAAACTCTTCCAGTTCCGGCGGTATGACGTAATTTTTATGGAACAGTTGATACACCATATTCGTGCCGTACTCGGAACCGCTTACCGCCCCGGGAAATTGCGGTTCTGCGTAGCCTAGGACATAAAGCTGAATGGGTATCGTTGTCTGGCCGTAGACGCTGGTCGGCTTCAGCGGGAAGAATATTTTATCAGTGGGGAAGGACACGTAAACTCCTATGTTGGTAGTGGCAATAAAGCGATATGCAGGCGCTTCGCGCAGATGCTTCTGGTACTCTGCCAGGTCGGAGATCCAGTAAACGACAAAGGAGTACTTCTTGCCTATGTAACCCTCTATGATATCGAATGCCTCCGGCGGCAGGGAAAGGCCTTTGCCTGAGAGATAGCTGTATAAGGCGTTCGCATCCTCAGCGCCGACGAGCTCTGTTGTGACGCCATACTTTTCGATATACTCGTAAATGTCCACCCCCCTTCCAGCCAAAGGACCAGCACCCATTGACGAATAGCCTGTAAGCAGGGTCAGGGGCAATGTGCAAACCTGTGTGGTAGAGAGTATTGCAAAAGCGTTTTTCACGTCTCTCCTGGCCTCGTAAGTTACATTGCCTCCGCGCAGTTGCGGCAGCTTTTCGACCAGGTCGATTTTCACCCTTTCCGGGTCGCCGGGCACAGGGAAAAGCCATACGGCTTTCTGGCCGCTCATGTTGGCCATGCCTACGGCCAGTATCATCTTCTGCATGCCGTTTTCATAGTTTATGGCAGCCGTTTGCGAGTTTTCTCTCATTACCACCCAAGAATCTTCCGGCAGCACGAAGGCCATGCCGTCGGCAGAAACGTTTTGCGCAAGAATAAAGGTAATTCCTATTACGACGAAAAACAGCAGGATTCCGCGCCTCATGCTTAAAGTTTGTTCTGGCTTATAAAATAGCTTCCGCATTATTCAGATGTAATACAAATCAGCAACGCCCGCAATGACGCACAGCAGGCCTATGATGAACAATATCATGCCTATTCTGCCGGATATCTTTTCTATGACGGGAACGCCTTTTAGCCTGAGCTCCAGCCCCCGGTCGAACTTCATGCCTGTAATCAGGGAGCCGACAGCAATCAACACCAACCCGGCAATTATCAGCGAAAGCATTGAAATCCACCCAAATGCCTCTCCTTAATTTAGTATTTTGTAAGGAGGTTTAAATTGGTATAAGTTGCGCATGTTTGCCGTTCTGCCTAACCCTGCTCCGGAGGGCTGGCAGGAGGGTTCTCCATAACAAAGTAGTTTTTCCAGTCCTTTTTCTCGATTTTTTCCTTGCCTGAAAGGACAATTCCGCTGTCACTGGCCCCCAATATCTTGCCGCGATAAACTCCTGTCCCCAAGTCATAGGCGTACATGCCCACAAGGTTTTCCGGAGGGAAATCGGGCATCCTTCCCGACCTTGACCTACGCGGGAAGAATCCATCTGACTGCTCGCTTTCAGTTCCTGTCATACAAATTGAATTGTAAGAAACATTTATAAAACAATCTGGGTTCGAAATCAAAACCAAATGTTTAAACTGATCTTCTGATAACATTTGGGGCGCTTTTTTGTTATCGTGATAACAGCATTTTTTTATTAAATCTCCGCCTTAGTCATAACATGTTAGGAAACATGCCAATTATTGAATCCCGAGAGGAAGTCTACTGTAACTCTTGCCAGAGCTACACGGAGCAATGGAAAAAATACAAAGGAAACGGGCATCAGCCGTACGATGTACTCGGGCTTGTCCGGGATATTTTGGAAGGCCGTGGTGATAAACCTGAGCCTTTCACTGGGTGCAGAGGCTGCGTGACCGTCGGAGTATACGGCGACAAAAAGCTTATCGCTTCAATGAAAAAATTGCGCGCAGGCGTGGACGCAAAGACAAGAGAAGTGATAGAACAAAGCGTCGGCGAGTTCCTGGCCGGCATGCCCGTAGATGTTTAAGGCAAAGCCTTTATTTTTTGCCCTTCCTTTTCATCAGGTAAAAAGCAGCTAAAACAGCAAATATAACCGCCGGAATTATTAGTATCAGCGTTCCGGTCAGGTAATCACCCGATTTTTTCTCTTCCGATGCAGACTGGTTTTTCTGGTCCTGGGCCGGGGTCTGGCAGTCAGCGTCATTCGCTGCCTCGCAGTCGGGGTCGCATTTTCCATCCGCTGCTCCGTCACAAATTCCATCCGCCGAGCCGGTAGAGCAATCCTCCGGGCAGTTCAGGTAGTTTTCACCGGTTTCACAGGCTTGGTTTGTGTTGCATCTGACTTCGATGGCACGGCTTTTCAGCCGGAAGCTCTGGCCGTTTATGATGACTGTGGCGGGTGAGATGACATAGGTTCCGGCAACATTGGGGACCAGCCAGTAGGCGACAGATGTGTTCGCTTTCGGCTCGAGTGTTATCCGCCATTCGTAGCGCCAGATTTTTTCTCCGTATGTGGTCTGGGTGTATTGCGCGCCGCTCTGGTTGAAGTCCGCGCCGCTTGCCAGGCTTTCGTTCACGGCGATGTTTCTGGATTCGCTGGCGGTGTTCTCGAAAACGAGAGCGATCCACATCTTCTGGCCGATGAAGGCGCTGTCGGGAGCGACGCGGTAAATGTCAACGCCGCCGAAGGTTTCGGCGCTGATGGACGGAACTAGCAAAATGAGTAGTAAAAGCGCTGCAGATGCAAGTAGTCGAATTTGCGTTTT
>CAYGVQ010000090.1:0-3282 GCA_964353515.1 uncultured archaeon | reverse complement strand
CCTTCAAGCCCATCTGCTTCACCTCCTGTTAACCTCTCAGCATGATTTTTCGGAAGCGTGAGTTTCATTTATGAATCCCCCCTATGACCTCCAGGATGTTTGACAGGAATTTTCTCGCGTTCCTTGCTGATTCTTCGGCGTATGGCATGTTCGCCTGCGCAATTGTCTGGTATGTAAAATGCCCGCGCTTTTTCCTTTCCGTTCTGAACAACTGCAGCAATTCGTCCGCGCGCACAATCATGGCCTGGTATATTTTCAGCAACTCAACATCAAGCACGCCCGTATCAACAAAATGCCTCTTGAACTCGTCGTACGTTTTTTTATGGACTTCTGGAGGCCTGGTCCTTACATTTTTAGTCAAAAGCAGGGCTTTTGTGGCATAGAATATCGAATAATACGCATGGCTTATTACGGCGCTGTAAAACGTGTCATCCTCGTTTGCGCCAAGTTCTATCTTAACCCGTGGATTTTTTGATAAATTAAAGAGCGAGTTCACGAGCCTTAATTCATTTTCAGCGCGCCCGGCGTATAACTTAACCTCTAAATCCATTTTCAATCGCCTCTCTTATCATGCCATAATAATTTGCCGCCCCGAATGCTATCAGGTGCTTTTTGAAAAGCATCTTGCCGTAGTTCGCTTCCTTGTTGAGAAGCATTTTGAGGAATTCAGATTTTCTGAAGACAAAGGGATGCGGTTCAGGAATCATAATCTTGTTTTCCAGCATGCGCTGTATTTTCTGCATGTCAGCATTGTCGTCAACAATAACGGAAACGTCAAGATCAGACTCCGGCATCTGCTCCCCTTCTGCATAGCTGCCGCCTATCAGAAACGTGAAGAATGGCGTTGGTATTTCGTTAATCAGCTCATAAAGATGAGGTATTTTTCTTGCAATCGCTTCCGTCTCGTCAAGCAACGAAAGATAAGAAATGGCCAGAGGACTATACAGATTTATGCTGCATATTTTGGATTTCCCCTTTGTCTCCATATTCAATATCCCCGTTTTCGCAAGCTTTTTGGTTGAGTTGAACGTCCATGGGTACGTTTTTCTGCCGGTTTTTTTCATGAGTTCCCTTATCGTATAGTTTCTGAATATATCCCTTCTGAAAATGTCAATGATTTCAATTTCATGCCCTGCAAGCATATTCCACCATATTTCTAATTATACTTTTATAGATATAATATTATACTTTTTAAAGTATTATATGGGATGAGTGGTCGCATTGGTCGCGGGCCTGGGCCGGAAAGCCTTCCAAATACGGAGGCGTTTATCGGTTTACCTCCTGGCATAGATTTCCTGGTTTTTTCATTCCAGCCCATCTGCGCACCTCCCCGTTTCGTTATCTCCTTTCGGAGCATGATTCACACCATACCTTTCTATATCAGCTTCACGCCGTCTTTCAATATGCCCCTGACCAGCGGGTCACCTTTGTTTTTGTAAAATTTTGCCTTATCAAAATAATGAATCTCGACCTCTTTTTTGTAAATCTTCTCCAGTTTGCCGGCTTCCTTTGCAATTTTCTTTTTTTCGAAATTTCCCGTTGTCAGCACCGCAATATCAACATCTGATTTTTCCGTGTAAACGAGTTTGGAGTAAGAACCGAAAAGGTAGGCATCCACATCCCTGCAGGAAGATAGTTTTTCAGCGATGTCCAATATCAGCAAATACACGTCAAACGGGATTTCTTTGAGTTCCCTGTATTGTTTCGAGCATATTTCTATCATGGTTTTCGACAGCGGTTTATCGAAGTTCACGGAGTAATAGTTCCGATTCCTGGCGAGCATGCCGGATGACAGCAGTTTGGGCAGAGCCTTGTCCAGCGGTACGTTGTTTAGCTTGGTCCTGTCTTTTATCTCTGTCCTGTTGAATCTTGAACCAGGGGACAATGAGAACAGGCTGAGTATCTTGTATGCGTCCTGATTAAATATCTGGCTTATCATTTTACTTCGCCTCCAGCTTGTTTAATTTATCGATATACGGTTCAACCGTGTTTTTCAGGAAATCCTCCGCTCTCCTCGTATATTCCTCTTTCATGAACTTCGTCCCGGTGTAATACTGTACTTTGATCCTTTCCTCTCTGGCATCCGCCAAATCATTTGCAAGCGAAATGAATTCCCTGTAACCGTTTTCAAGCATCCTTACGATTTCCCTTTTCCTTAGCACTTCCTTCAGAACTTTTATCGTGGTCGAGTGAACCTCAAATTCAATTTTCAATCTGAATTTTCTTGCCAGCAAAAGTTTGGTTATATCATGCATAGCATAATATCCCGATATTATGCTCCATCTTGGGAATGTTTTCATGACGGCTTTGCAGTGTTCAAGGTTTTCCCGGTACGAGTTTTCGAAGAAGTTTACGTACCTGTCCAATTCCAGTTCTCCTATCCTGCTTACCTTCCCCTCATTCACCAAAGTTTCAAGCCTCACCATTTTACTCCGCGACCCTAGACTTTTATATTTACCATATTTATGGTATTTATTTTATATTATTTATATAGTTTACCATATTTATGGTATTTTTAACACCATTCTGCACGTTTCGGCACGGCCGAGCCTCCGGACCTACAATTTATGGACTTTCCCTTCAAGCCCATCTTCTTCACCTCCCCTTTGCCTTTCCAGCATGATTGTAAACATGAATCACCTAAAAGTCCGAGTGGTAATGAAACTGGTTTTTGAAGTAAAGGCTTCCGTTTACCGCGTCTATTAAACCGACAACAGTTCCGGTTGAATCCTTTGTTATGAAATCATTATTCCCTGACGGATTCGGGCTGCTCGTTTTGGTGAAAGTCCCTTTTGTGACCATGTCGCCGGTGCTGTTTATGTACAGCACCACCTGCCCTGTGGAGTTCTTAACCTGGAAGCAGTTGGAACATGACAAGGTTGTAGTTTGGTTAAAAAGATAATTTCCTTTCACGTCGATATTGCCGTTATCATCAAACCTCGCCTTGACGGTTCCTGTGCTGTTTTTGATATACAAGCACGGGTCTGAAGAACCGCATGTTGTATTATGGCCGCCGTCTACCACGTCGCCAGGAGCACAATCATATGATGCATTACAAGTCTGCCCTGACGGGCAGTTGCCGTCATTATAACAATCGTACCACGTCCCTGCGTTGCAATAGTCGGTATCGCCATTCCCGTCACCGTCCACAAATACCGAAGTGCTGCTTGCAGCGCACAAGTCCCCGGTTGTGTTAGCACAGTCAGTAGATGTATCACAGCAGGCATTATCGCTTGCAGTACAATCTTGGCCTCCATGGGGGAAACCAGAAGCTGCCTGGCA
>CAYGVQ010000089.1:0-3283 GCA_964353515.1 uncultured archaeon | reverse complement strand
CTCATCAGGCCGTTCTCTATGAAATATGTTTTGAGTCTGCCTCCCAGCGCCCTGTGCGCAAGCATCGTCACAGTAGAGGAATCGACTCCGCCCGACAGCGCATTTACCGCCAGCCCATTCCCGACGGCAGAAGAAATTTCGTTCACTTTTTGCCCTATGAATTCTCCGGGATTCAGCTCCTCCAGCCTTATCTCGCCGATTTTGGAATTCATTTGTTGATTAAAAGCGTTCCGGCTATTTAAAATTTCCAGGGCCGGTTTCCGCGTAAATTTTTTAAGGTACCCCGCACAATAGATTACAATGATGGAACGCAAATACCGTTTCGTGAGCAACCGCTTGATGAAAAACTCAAAGAACGAAGACAAAGGAAAGCTGCGCGTAATGGTTCTGAATGGCTCCGGCACCGCACAGGTCGATTATGTCTGCCCCGAGTGCGGCTTCTCAGCGCACACCGAAACCGAATGGATGAGACCATTCGCTGTCAAATGTTCAAAATGCGGCTTCATGCTGAAGCTGCCCCGCCTTAAGGACGAAATGAAGAAGGACAAGAAACAGGCGAAGAAGCAGGCGAAGAAGGAACTCGAAAAAAACGCGGGTTTGGACGCCTGAAACGCCTGGAAATGAATTTAAAACCTAATTCTAAATTTTAATCAATATGATAGACCAAAAACTCCTTGAAATAATGGCATGCCCCAAATGCAAGGGCGATATAAGAGAGAAGGGCATGTTTCTTCTGTGCAGGCATTGCGACCTCGCTTTCCCGGTTTTAGACGAGACCATACCGAACATGATAATAGAAGAGGCCTGGCCGCTGAGCAAGGCGGAGAAAGGCGACTTCAAGCACGACCTCAGGATATGATTTCTCGGCAAAGAAAGACCAAGAAAAAGAGCCTTTATATAAACCAATATAGTATTAATTAGAAGTACGCTGGGATGGCGGAGCGGTAACGCGCCGGACTTGAGCACTGGATCTTACGAGCGTCCTTGCGACGCTATGACTTCATGGCTTGACTCTGACTCGGCGGATATGAAGAGCAACCCCAGTAATCCTTTCAGGAGATCCGGTGGGCGAAAAATAGAGTGGCATTCGTTGAGAATGTCCTTCGATGCGCAAGCCCTCACAGGTTCGAATCCTGTTCCCAGCGCTATTTTTTACACTATACTCATGGCACCCAGCGTTATATTCAAAGTGTAACGCTAACACCACTGATAGCGTGCGATTAATGCCTAAAATCCCTTTCCCGGTACTTTATTATTTTATGGTGCTGTCAAACATCTTCCCAGACAAAATCCTGCCATCTTCTGTCTAAAATTCTTTCCAGATTAAATTCTTTTAGAAACTTTCGTGCGTCATCTCTTTTGATATGAGATGTGTCTGGACGCTTATCTCTTTCACTTAATTCATTCAACTTTCTTATAACTTCTTCATTTCCATATTTTTCTATATATTCCCTCCCAGATATCATTTCCTGTGATGGACTTCTTGTTAGAGGGTCTATTCCTAGACGTAAAAATTGAGATAAATCATCTGAAAAAAAGTAATTACCTTTGTAACGGAAACCTTTTATGTTTATACCGATTCCATATCCATTTTTGATCATTTTTGACTCTTCTATCAATCCTGCTCCCTTTATTTGCCTTTCTATTCTTGAAGGGTCTTTGGCGCCTATAATAGCTATTTTATTTCCGTCGGTGATAATGATAGGTTTTTTTCCAAGGATTTGTTGATTTTTGACATCTTCCGTTACTTGGTTATTAAAATTTTTACACTTTGCAATATATTGGAAAACTCTTTTTGGTATAGCTTTACGAACCCTATAATAAGATTCCAAAAGACTGAGAGCAGTACCATTGGTATATCCAAAACGTGAATCCATTTCCCTTTCAAGAAAAGCCCTTTTTGTGATATCAACGAAATTTTGCACTGTTCTTTTACTAAATAAGTCGTATAAACCAACATTTGTATTTTCTTCCAGAAACAACATTAAATTATCAAGATCCTCACCAAAGTGTCTGAGTAGAGCAGGAATCGTATGTGATGATAAGTAACATTTCAAAAATCTATCAGATATAATGCTATTTGTTGATGTTGTCATTATAATGTCATGCGGAAAATCTTCTATAAAAGCTTCAATATAGCCACCCAAAAAATCATTATATTCCATCATGTCTTTGTAATCTTTTAGCAAGAACTTCAAATTTTCAATTTCCTTTTTTAGGACACCTTCACCCAGAAATTTATTGGTTTTTATTATGTGGTCCAGATGCGGTCTTTTGAGTATTTTTTCTATTCCCGTAACCCTTGCCGTTGCTTGCGTATCATTTCTGTCATTCATGAAATGCTGAAAAACTATGGCATACTCCGGACTTAGAGATATATGCGGTTTTTCTTGTCTTCTGGGTTCGGATACTTCGGTCGTTCCCCTGCATTCGTTAAGGTAGCGCATAATCCCTCGTCTAATGTTCACATAAAGTTCATAATTGAAATACAGGCTTTTCGGGTCCTCCTCATATGGGCGGAAGTCTGCGAATTGTGGGTTTACTTCCTTCTCCAGAATCCTGAAAATTTCCCAATCGCTTGGGGCGAGTGTTTCTCCTTTAAGCCAGTTACCGACAGCTTGATGGGATCTATCTTTTCCATATTTTTCTAAAGTCCCGGCCAACCATTCTTCCATCCTCTCGTAATCTTCCTTTGTGAAATCGTCAGTTTCGTAAAGACTCTTGGCATGTATATCCTGACGTTCAATAATACCACGTTCTGCCAGTCCTTTCAGAAGTAGTGTCCTTAGTTTCGGGATGAATTCGCCTTTTGAATTTTTTTCATGAAGTGTTTCTTTGGATAAGGCGTATCTTGGGCTCTTGGTCAAGTGTGGGTCAACGTCTTCCAAATCTGTTTTTGCATGCGGTTTCTCGAATAGAACCATATCACCGACATTAATATCAATCGTATTCTTTCTAACGTAACTCGAAGGGGAAACTTGAACGTAAACTTTACTGCCAGGATCTAATATCGAATCTCCCATTGTAGTTGATACGAGATATTTTGTTGCCATGTTTTAGTAAGTAAAAGTAATTTTTAAATTCTTTGTACATTTGCAGAAACCTTTATAAGCATAAACGGCAATATATAAACAGACTGACGGCGCCACATTTTGCGATTAAAAAATGTTCCCAGCGCTACTTTTTTAGAAATTTTCAGAAAATTTTTCTGTACTCGGGACAGTCCTCAGCGGGAGAGGCTTCTTTACTCTTTATTCTGCGTTCGATTTCATCGAAAAGCGCT
>CAYGVQ010000088.1:0-3298 GCA_964353515.1 uncultured archaeon | reverse complement strand
TTCGGCGACACGCTCATGGGCATGAACCTCGCGCAGGGCGGCCATCTCACGCACGGCCACAAGGTCAATTTTTCCGGCCGCGCCTACAGGGCCGTGCAGTACGGCGTCGACCCGAAAACGCACCTGATCGATTACGACGAGATCCGAAAACTCGCCCTCGCGGAGAAGCCGAAAATAATCGTTTCCGGCGCGACGGCGTATCCCAGAAAAATCGATTTCAAAGCCTTCGCGGAAATTGCAGAAGAGGCGGGAGCGGTGTCCATGGCGGATATCGCGCACATCGCAGGCCTCATCGTCGGAGGCGTCCATCCTTCGCCTTTCCCGTTCACAGACGTCGTGACGACAACGACCCACAAAACGCTTCGCGGGCCGAGAGGGGCGATAATCATGTGCAAACAGAAGTTTGCGGAAGCGATAGACCGCGCGGTATTCCCCGGCCTCCAGGGCGGGCCTCACGAGCACATCATTGCTGCAAAAGCCGTCGCTTTCAAGGAGGCGATGAAACCGGAATTCAAGGATTACGCGAGGCAGATCGTGAAGAATGCTAAAGCTCTGGCAGACTCGCTGATGAGCGAAGGCTTCATCCTCATTTCAGGCGGGACGGACAATCACCTGATTCTCGTCGACCTGCGCAACAAGAACGTCAGCGGCAAGGAGGCGGAGACCGCGCTGGACAAGGCGGGCATAACCGTCAACAAGAACATGATTCCCTACGACCCGCGCTCGCCCTTCGATCCCAGCGGAATTCGTTTGGGAACGCCGACCGTCACGACCCGCGGCATGAAGGAAAGCGAGATGAAGGTTATCGCGGAATTGATTTCCAAGGCCATCGCCAACTTCAAAGACGAAACTAAGCTAGAGCATGTGAGGGAAGAGGTCCGCGAGCTGTGCAGGAATTTTCCGGTTTACTGAAATTTCTGAGAATAGAGTGAGCAGTATGTGGCAATGCCCGAAATGCAAAAGGGAATTCGAGAAAAAGAACCAGCAGCATTCCTGCACGGTTTATCCTTTGAACAAGCATTTCAAGGGGAAAGAGGAAGTCGCCAGACCTTTGTACAACAAGCTAAAGGCGGAGATTGAAAAAAGCATCGGGCCGCTTAAGGTCGAATCCCTGCCCTGCTGCATACATTTTGTGACAACGTCGGATGCGTACACTTTCGCCGCGGTCTACGCTCTGCGTGACAAGATAAGGATACATTTCGGTTCGGGGCAAGAAATTAAGAGCCCTAGGATAGACAAAAGCGCGAAAGTCTCGGCGAACAAATACATGCACAGCATCGACATAAATAGTGCGAAGGAAATCGACAGCGAATTGCTTTCTTGGGTGAAGCAGGCCTACAATTTGAAGGGGAAATAGTAAAGTAAAAAATCATCCCCATAGCTTCTCTATCGCCATTATGCCGATGGCGAAAGCCGCAAGGAAGAGCGCGGTGAACATTATCCTGGTTTCGGCTTCTGCGATCGCGAAAACCGCGTTCAATATGTAGGCGAAAGCGACAGCTATCAAAATTATCACTATAAATTGCATGTAAAGCCTGCTGAGCATGCGCGCGATGTTCGGCATATCAATCACATAGGTTTACAATCACTCACGTCTCATACCAATTTGACCAGCTTCATCACGAAGCCGGGTTTTTTTAGCTCCTCATCCGGAGCGAATATGGCCTTTATCTTGGCCTCTCTCAGCTGTTCCAGCATATCTTTCTGGGACTGTGTGACAACGAACAGATAACTGCAGCGGCGGTTCATGCAGATGGCCTTGAACTTCTTGAACATCTCAAGATTCTTGGGGCTGCCATCGGTGACGAGGAGTATTTTGCCGCTCCTCTTCATGTTCACAAACAGCTTTTTCGTGCAGTCCTTGAACGTCCTCTTCCCGCTCCACGAGAAGAAGGTTTTCTGTTTGCCGAGGCCTGAATAGGAGTAAACCATTGAAAGCGTCATGTTCTTCCTCCTGCATTTGATTTTAAGACGCTCGATGTCAGGCCCGAGCGCATCCTTCATTATTAATTCTATCCCCTTGGGCGAGATTTCATAAAGAGGCGAGGTGACCTTCGCAAGCGCCGAAAGAAGATTCTTTTTGCTGGTGGTATAATTAACATAATGGAAGGCGGGGGAGAACGTGGAAAGCCCTATGGCTATGTCCTTTCTGGTACACAGTTCTATGAAAAGCCTCGAGAATTCTAACATCCCCTCAACCTTCTCTTCGCGCAGGTTGGGGTTCGAGAAATCCAATATCAGCATCCACCTGTCTTCACCGAAGGAATGGAATTCCTTCACCAGAAGTTTCCCGTATTTGGCAAGGCCTTTCCACCATATCCTGCTCAGCGGGTCGTCATGGGAATATTCGCGCATCCCTGCGAAATCCAAACTTGAGCCGAGCTGCATCCTGACCAGCGAACCCGCTTCCCTTGTAACAATAGGTTGCCTGATAGCCATCCTTGTCTTGAAGTGGAGTTTTGGCAGGACAGAAACATCACAATTCGCATCGCATACCCTGTATATTTTGGTATGGAAGAAAGGGAAGGTGAATACCCTTATTGGCACGATATCGAAGTTGTAATACCCATCCTTGAGCGAGATGTTTTCTGTGTTCTCGAACCTCGTCGATAACAGGTCGCCCTTCGATTTCCTTTTCCTGCTTTCCATTCTCTTCCACGGGATGCTGCAAGGGAGGAGGGAAACGTTCGGAGCAGGAAACGGCGAACGAAGGTTGGTGCGCATCACCACCTCTTCGCCCTGCTGGCAGAGATGCGCGGAAGTGTGCCTTTCGATTTTCAAACGTTTCTTGCTGAGGCTGACCATGGCGCTGTGGTAGAAGAGGGACGCCATGAAAAGGGAAGCGAGTAAAGCATCGACCCTGACAGGGTAGAAGAGGAAAAACGGTTTTATGAGCATAAGGTCGAGCAAAAGCAGAAGTATTTTTGCCAAGGGCTCGAGCACGAGGCCGATCTGGTTTCCCATTATATAAACCGCTGAGCTGGCCTGCATGGCAGACCTTTCGATGTCGGTAAGGAAGCCTCCGAACGGCAAACTCTCTATCATGAAATAGGGGATTGCGAAAAGCAGCAGGACGATGAGGGCTGTGATGAAAATATACTTCCTTGTCCCGCCACCCTTTATGCCAAGGTAGTGCCTTTCAACCCTGTGCACGGGCAGCAGCACGTATCTTGCCAGAAGGAAGGCGACCGAGAAGAGAATCCCGTAACCTGTTACAGCGATCAGATCAGGAAGGAAAGCCACGGCCAAAACATACATGAAATCGACAGGAGGGTATCCGAACTTGACGTTGAGCAAA
>CAYGVQ010000087.1:0-3339 GCA_964353515.1 uncultured archaeon | reverse complement strand
CCAATTTAGTTCTATGGACTTCCAGAGGGAGCTGAAGATAAGACGCGCATACGATCGCTTGTTTTTCCTTACGGTGAGGAATCCTCTCTACGTTGAAAGCGTGAAGGCAATAATAGGAGGCCTTCTGAAAGAAGACGTAGGCGCCGGCGACGTCACCACGAACACGCTTTTTGCCGGCGAAGGCCAGCGGAACGTGAAGGCAAAAATAATCGCGAAAGATGACGGCATTCTTGCGGGAGGGGACGAGTTCCTGTGGCTGTATTCTGAAAACAAAATCGAGGCAAAGCGGATGAAAAAGGACGGCGAAAGATTTGCGAAGGGCGATGTGCTCTTCGAAATAATCGGCCCGGAAAGGGATATCCTGCGCCTTGAGCGGACCGGCCTCAACCTGCTCCAGCGCATGAGCGGCATAGCGACCGAGACGAAAAGGCTTGTTCAAAAGGTTGAACATGCAGGTTTCAAAATCGCTCTCACTGCGACAAGGAAAACGCCATGGGGCTATCTTGATAAAAGGGCGGTGTCGCTTGGCTCGGGCCTTTCCCACAGGCTAGGCCTGCACGAATCCGTCCTCGTCAAAGACAACCATCTGGCCTCGCTGAAAAAGCTGGGCATAAAGAACCCAATCGCTTTCGCCATAGAAAAGGCTGCAGAGAAAAACGTGAGAACGGTTTTCGTTGAGATAGAAGTAAAGAACGAGAAAGAGGCGCTTTCAGCGGCACGGCGCTTCAAGAAGATACTGGACCAAACGCACGAAGGAAAGCCTTTCATAATCATGCTCGACAATCTCGCTGCCGCAGAAGCGAAAAAAATTGTCGCTGCGCTTAAGAAAAAGGGCCTCCGCGAAAGCGTACTGGTTGAAGCATCAGGCAGCGTGAACGAGGAGAACGTAATCGACTACGCGAAGGCAGGCGTGGACGCCTGCTCGCTCGGCCGCCTTACGCATTCGGCGAAAGCGCTGGACATCAGCCAGAAAATAGCGTGATTTTAAGCTACTGCGATGAGGCTTCCGTCTCTTCTGAAATTCCTTCCCCGGCTTCTTCTGTCTGCTCAGCCTTCGCCTGCATAGCTTCATGCGCCTGGAACGGCAGCGATGCCATCCTTCTGTCCGGGACGTCGCTCCACAATTCAACCAGCCTGTTGTGCTTCGGAATGTCAGGGCCGAGATTACCGATTTTTATCAGCGGCGCATTCCATGCGATGGCTAGATCTGAAAGCCAGTCGTCCTCGGTCTCGCATGACCTGTGCGACACGACGGGCGTCATGTCATGCTTTTTCATGGCTTTTATTATCCTGCTCACCTGCAGGAGTGTGCCGTACTGGTTCGGTTTTATTACTGCGGCATTCGATGACTTCATCTGTATGCCTTTCGCAACTCTTTCGGTGTTCGTGCAGTAAAGGTCGTCGCCGACAATCAGCCTTCCGTGCAGCCTTTGCGTAAGCTCGGCGAAGCCTGAGAAATCGTCCTGATGCAGCGGGTCTTCGAGATAATAAAGGTCATAGACTTCAGCGATTCGCACGATTGCATCGATCTGTTTTGCGCGGTCGAGATTCTTTTTCAGCGCCCTGTAAGCATAAACCTTGCCGTTCCAGAAAGACGAGGCAGCAAAATCCACGCCAAGCCTCATGCCGTAGTCCTCAGCGAGGCTTGAAAGCAGGTCCAGCGTTTTCAAATCGTCGAGGTTTGCTGTCCACGCGTTTTCGATGTTCCTCCCTATAAGCCATCCGCGCTTTTTCAGTTCCTCGCCGACGACCTTCCAGAATTCGTAATTCGTGTGCGTTGCCTCCACAGGACTTTTCGCCTTGTGGGGCAGCACCAGAAATTCCTGCCACGAGGTTTTGCCGCCATGCGCTCCTCCGCCTATCACATTCCCCACGGGGAAGGGGAAGCGATGCTTTTCTTTCGCTCCGCGCAGCCTCCACATCTCGTTGCTGGTCGACGCTTTCGCGATGGCGATGGAAAGTCCCAGCGCCAGGCTGATACCTATGTGCCTGTAATCCTTCGAGTTTTCTGTCTGCTCGATTATCTCGTCCGCCGTAACCCAGTCGGTTTCGTCGAGGCCTATGAGATTCTTCCTGACCTTGGGGAACACCTCTAAAATTTTTTCCATGGGTAAGTCCTTGGCTTCACATTTGCCTTTAGACGTCCCCGACGGGATGGTGGCGCTGAAAAAACCGCTGGTCGTCTGTATTTTGACCCTCAGCGCGTGTTCGCCTTTCGAATTATAAACAGAATATACCCTCACATCTTTAATCATAAATAATTGTTTGACAAGCGGGGTAAAAAAGTTTATGTAGCCTTTTTCTTGATGTCTATGGGTATCACGCCTGCGTTCCACTCGATTTTGGCGATCTCTTTCGGGTCGGTCATGCCCTTCGGAACCTTTATCAGAATAGGCGCGCCTTGGGCGATCTGCAAAGCCCTGGACGAAACGATGCGCGCCTTTTCGTATCTGGTGTACTCCCTCATCATCATAACATCACCCTATATACCTAGTCTGCTCCTCTCCCTTCTGCTCCCTGCCTTCTACTCCGCCCCTGGTTATCTCCATGAGCGCACGCTTCTGGAGAGCCTCGACTTTCTTTATGAAGCTTTCCATCTCCTTGACTTTTTTGTCCAGCTTCTTCATGTCTATCTTAAGGTTGAGTATTTTGATAAGGACCTCGAGAATGCTTTCAGCGGCTTTCGGGTCGGTCACTATGGGGAAACCGGTCGTCTGGCCCAAAAGGCAGATGCCGTCCTTGTTTCTCTGTTTCCAAAGGCCAAGCAGCAGGCCTACGGCCCCTACAATATATCCTACTTTATCACCTGCATCGAAGTCTATATTATACTTCTTGTATTTTTCCATGATCTTCTCGTCCGTGACCGCTCCTATTACCTTCGTCGAACCTTCAAGCTGGCCTGTTGCAAGGCCACCTATGGTTATGATCTCGCTCACGCCGATTTTTTCAGCGAAGTCGAGTATCTTTTCAGAGACTTCGTAATGGCCCTGGGGCGAAAGAGACTGGCAGTCGCCTATGAGAAGGACGATGTCCCTATGCCCCTTCTTCTTTGCCTTGCAGTAATAGAACTCGTTCTTGAGCAGGTGAACCTTGTATTTCTTGTGGAGCATGACGAAAGGGAAGAACCATTCCGAATGTAGCTCCGCGAATTTTTTCGCCTTCAGCTCTTCCTGCAGGTAGCCGACAGCGACCCGTCCTATGTTGCCCACCCCTGGCAGGCCCTCGATGAGGACGGCGTTCCTGAGCTTTGGTATCTTCTCCAAAACTTTTATGGTGGTCATAAAATCACTGCGTAACGCAATAAGTTATTTGAATTATCTTGTATTTATATATAAATTG
>CAYGVQ010000086.1:0-3371 GCA_964353515.1 uncultured archaeon | reverse complement strand
TAACGTAATGTTTTATAAACCTCTTCTTGCAATTTGACTAATGGCGTATCAGGCTTTCACGTGGAAAGCGATTCTGGTCGGCATCATTCTTTCGATTGTCGTCTGCATGTATTCCGCCTACGCCGGCTTGAAGGTCGGCGGCGTCTACTGGCCGATCATAACCGCGACGATAATGTCCTTCGCGCTGCTTAAAATTTTCGGCGGGGGAAAAACCAACAAGAACGAAGTGAACGTCGCTGCGACCGCCGCATCGACGGGCGGCCTGCTCGCTGCAGGCATAATCTTCACCGTCCCTGCCATCTGGCTTCTGGGGCTGAACATTTCCATCGCTGAAATCACGTTCATAGCGATCGTCGGCGGCCTGCTGGGCGTCCTCTTCACCATCCCCCTCCGCGAGGAAATGCTCGAGCGCCTGAAACTACCCTACCCCGACGGGACGGCGACGGCGAAAGTTCTGGAGGCAGGAGACGAAGGAGGGAAAAAAGCGAAAACAGTTTTTGCATTTTTCGGCCTCGCGGGCCTGTTCACGATCGTGCGAGATTATTTCCAAGCGATGCCATCTTTCTGGAACCTTGACACGCTGAAGTTTTCGGCGGCAAAGTATTTCTCACTAGGTTCTAGCATATCGCTCGTGCCCTTTTCCGGCGGCTTCCTCATCGGCCTGAAATTTACGGGCATATGGTTCGCAGGCGCGTTAGTCTCATATTTCGCGCTGGTCCCTGCGCTCGTTTCCTATGGCCTGTTCGCCGACAAGGTCGCGGCGATTATGACGGTGACGAAGCCCTTCGGCATAGGCGTGATAATAGGAGCAAGCATAGTTTACTTCCTAATTAAAGGCCTGCCGGCTTTTGTGCCCATGCTTAAAGGAGCATGGAAATCTGAAAAGCGCGGCAAATGGTGGTTCGTCGTGCTGATAGCCTTCATCGCCCTGCTGAGCATCGCGCTCCGTCTGAACGTGATTATTGCGATCGTCTCGATATTCGGCGCTTTCCTGGTGAGCTACATCGCCGCGCGCATAACAGGCGAGATAAACATCGATCCCATGGAAGTGTTTGCGATGGCCATCCTTATCATCATACTGCTTTTTGTCCAACTCGACCCGATAATAGCAGTCGTGCTCGCGGCGATACTCTGCATTTCAGCGGGCATGGCGGGCGATTTCATGCAGGATCTGAAAGCAGGCTCGCTGGTCAAAACAAAGCCGCGCGACCAGATAAAAGCGCAGTTGATCAGCGTTTTTTCGTCAGGGCTTGTGATCGGCATCGTGCTGCTCGCGCTGGACAACATGTACAAAATCGGCAGTCTTGATTTGCCGGCACCGCAGGCTGTTGCGCTGTCGGCGATAGTTTCCGCAGGCGGGATTTCGCAGTATCTTTTATGGGGAGCGATAATCGGAGGGATATTGACAATAATTTCTGTTTATTTCAGGCAGGGCATAGCGCCCATCGCCTTCGGCATCGGTCTCTACGCTCCCATCGAGCTTTCCTTTGCGCTTTTTGTGGGCGGCGTGATAAGGTATTTCGCCAACAAAAAAGGCCTCACTGAAAAAGGCCAGCTGATCGCGGCGGGCCTCATCGGAGGCGAAGGCTTCCTAGGTGTGCTGCTGGCGCTGCTCGGCATGTTTGCCATAATCTAGACTTTAATATTCCCGAAGGCCAAGGCTCTGAAAAGCGAACTTTTAAAACTTACGTGCAATTCATAAACATGGCCGAAGATTCTAGCCCGCAGAGAACTCCTCCACTGACACCTAATCCTGACCTTTTTCCCAGCAAGACCATGGATTCATGCCAGTGGTTCATAGGCGAAAACCGCTTCTGCGACAAAATTAAAAAGGACGTCAGTTGCGACGGTAATGTAAATAAGTGCCCCTTCTGCAAGTGAGGGCATTATTTAAGAGGGAACTCCCTTACCCCGTACCACTCCCAGGGCTCGCCATCGAGCGAGAAAAGATGCACACTTGTGGCTGCGAAAGTTACGGAGAAATTTTTCCCGGTTCTTTCAATTATCTCTTCTTTCTTTTCGCTCGGGAGGTTGCCGTAAACCAGACTGAGATGCGGCATGTAGCCGGAATCATTCGACCGGTCGAATATTGCCCTCGCCTTTTGGTTCGCTGCCATGAGTTCGGGCGTTTTTGCCGCTTTCAGGAAAAGGCACCTGAAATAGTAGTCCATGCAACCAAAGCCGTTTAGTGTTATTCTAAAAGGCCGGATCGCTGCAGCAAGCTGCGAGGTTTTGCGCAGGATATCTTCCTTGCTGCCCGTCAGAGTTCCGATTAAGGTAACATGGGGCTCGAACTCTGGCGCAGAATACTCCCTGCTAAGGCGTTTTATCATGCCGGATAATTTTTTGTAGGTGCCGCCAGAGGGCATCAAAAAAAGCGCATAGCCCCTTGTTTCAACAGCGTTTGCCATGCTTTATATTCTCTTCACTTATTTAATTACATATGATTGTAGGGATAGACATCGGCGGCTCCACAACGCAGGGCGTGCTGCTCAGGAACGGCAAGATAAGCGGCTACGTCTCGATACACGCGAGCGACGAACTGGCAAGCGCTGCCGGATGCCTGGGAAAAATACTGAGCGACAGAAGGGTCAGCGTGAACCAGATAAGATGCGTCGCCGCAACAGGCGGAGGTTCGAGGGCTTTGGGTAAAACGCTGCTCGGCATCCCTGTGAAAAAGGTCGGTGAGATAAAGGCGATGGGTTTCGGAGGCCTGACGCTGACCAGGAAGAGGAAATGTTTTGTCGTCAGCATTGGAACAGGGACGGCAATGGTTTCGGTCACCGAAGGCGGGAATGTCATCAGACACGTCGGCGGGACAGGTGTTGGCGGCGGGACGCTAAAGGGTTTGTTCAAACTTCTCCTCAACAAGGATGACATCAACAACCTCGAAATCCTTGCCAAGAACGGCGATTTGAGCAAAGTTGACCTGACGATCAGAGACCTCGTTGGCAAGGGCCTTGGCGATCTTTCGCCGAGCGCCACAGCAGCGAATTTTGCGAGGCTTTCTGACCATACGACAGAGCATGATATCGCGCTGGGCCTGATAAACATGGTCGGGGAGATCGTGGGGACGCTTGCAACGTTCGCGGCGAAAAATCACGGCCTCGAAAAGGAGATCGTCTTCATCGGAAAGGTTACGAAAAACAAAACGCTCATGAAACGGGTGGGTGAGGTTGTGAAGGTTTTCGGAGGCAGGGCAACCATATCGGAAAGAGCGGAGTTCGCGACAGCAATAGGAGCGGCGAAGGCGCTGACGCGCGAGGAAAAAGCATCGTTGATAGAGAAGATAAGGAAGAAGGTCCCGAAGGTCAGGAAAAGAAATAACAGAAAAAAGAATAACAGCAGAAATAAGAAGTCGAAATAAAAAT
>CAYGVQ010000085.1:0-3519 GCA_964353515.1 uncultured archaeon | reverse complement strand
TGCTCATCACGCAGGGCCTGTCGGGCGAGGACGTGATAAAAGGGATACACAAGGAACTTTACAATCTTAAAATCCCCGAGGAGAAAAAGATAAAGCTCGTCGAGCAGATCGGCGAGTTCGAATTCCGCTTGAATCAGGGCGGCTCGCCTGAGATACAGCTCGAGGCGCTGCTAGCGCATTTCATGAAGCATGGGAAGTAAGTAAACCAGAGAATCAAATTTCTGGCTTCTCCAGCTCGAACCTCACGCGCCAGGTGTCCTTGCCCTTGTTCTCGAGCTTCGTTATCTTTATGTGGCCGATTTCATTCGTATTGGCGACATGCGTGCCGCCGCAGGGGACTTTGTCGACGCCTTCGACCTCGACGATGCGTATGTCCTTCACCGCTTCCGGCAGCCGCGCGAATAGGTGACGTCTTCGCTCGTCGATGTTTTTCAGGACGTCGTCCCTTGTCGTGAAATATATCCTGACGGGCAGCGCGCGGTCGATGGTTTCGTTGAAACGCGTGGTCACGACGTCGATGAACTCAGTCGGCGGCGTGATCGGGCTGAAATCGATCCTCGAATAGCCGAGCTCTATCTGGTTGCCCGCAGTGGAAGCGCCCCATGCGTCAAGGACTATCGCTGACAGAATGTGCTGCGCGGTGTGCATGCGCATGTAGGTGTGGCGCGTGACCCAGTCTATCTCACCTTTAACGTGGTCGTTTTCCACCGGCTTCTCTAAAAAATGCTTTACGATTCCGCTGTCTTTTTGCACGAGTGTCACAGGCACGTCGTTGAGCTTTCCCTTGTCGCTCGGTTGGCCTCCGCCTAAAGGATAGAAGGCAGTTCGATCAAGCACAACATAGGCCCTGTCGTCAGCTTTGCCCCTAGCAATGACTTTTGCGTCAAATGCCTTCACATAGCAGTCTTTCATAAAAAGCAGTTCAGTGTGCATTTGATAGAATAAGAGTCATGGGTTTAAAAAATTGCAGCCTCAGAAATTCTTTTTGAAAAATGCTGCAATCTGGTCGACCACCGAGAATGCCTCGACAGGGTTCTCTATCGTGTCGCTGGCATAATACTCGTCGCACGCCTCCTTTATCGCAGCGACAGAGCTCTTGTTTAAATTTTTGTTGACAACGTCTAGCGCGTGGATTACGACGCATATTATTCTTTCGGCATTGGCATTTCTGGCGAGGTCTATCGCCTTTAGCATAGTGCTTCCGGAAGAGACGATGTCATCGAAGATTATGAGCTCCTTGCCGCTCAGGTCAGGTATCTCGCCCGAAGCCTTTATCTCGCCTGTCCTGCGGTTTCTCTCCTTCTTCACCGCGAGCATTCGTCCTCCGATCGCCTTGGCTATTTTTTCCACGTTGCCTTTCGATGCCATGTCCGGCGCGGCCACGACGGGGTTTTTAAAGTTCCTGGTTTTGAGGAAAGCTATGGCAGACTGCGTTCCGTCGATGTTGTAGAACTTTTTATCCACCCACCCCTCCTCCCGCTTGTCATGGTTCGTTACGCTCACTATCAGGTCGCATTTTTCCTCGAGAATGTTCCTGAATATCTTCACGGAAACGACCTCGCCGGGAAGGAACTCCTTGTCCTGGCGGGAATAGGGCATGTAAGGCAGGAACAGCCCGACCTTCTTTACGCCTATGTTCCCAAGCTTGTGGAGAATCAGCAGCGATTTCGTGACCAGCCTGTCTTGGCTGAACTCGGGCGTGCGCCCCCTCGAAACGAACACGACTTTTTGGTTCTTAAGTTTTTCCGGTTCAAGAATCCGCATGTAATATTCGCCGTCAGGGAACCTCTTCGTTTCGAGCTGAACGAAAGCCGCGCCGATTTTTTGGGCCACTTTCCTGGCGAAGTCATCATTACCCAAGACTATCATGAGGAAATGTTGTCCGCGTGATATAAAAATTTTTAGCAGAATCTTTTGCGTAAAAAACTTATTAACTTTCAAATACAATTCTCTAACATGGCTGAAAAAGGGTTAGAAAAGGAGAAAAAGCCTGTTTCTCTCTGGTGGATGTTTGTACCCGTTCTGCTGGGGGTCGCCGGCGGATGGGTTGCCTGGAGGGTCCACAAAAAAAAGGAAGAGCAGATGGCGAGGATAATGCTGATTATAGGGATAGTTTTCACTATTGTTATAGTACCTTTTTACATCTGGCTTCTGATGCTGTATCTTTGAGGTAATTTCATGCTTTGTCCCATCATTTCCCTGAGTAGAAAAGAATCAAAGGAATGCGAGGAGAGGAAATGCGCCTTCTGGTTCAGGAACGAATGCGTTATAGCGGGCTTCATGAGAAGTTTTGTCAGAGGGGACTCGCCGGAAAGGGACGAACCCGGGATGTGATGCAGGGGAATGACCAGAAATTATTTTCTCTTTATTTTCCCAGATTCATGACGTCGTTCAGCGTCATGCCCTTTATGTCGCCGCTCTTCACCGCCTGGACGAGTCTTTTGTTAAGGCCTTCGTAATTTTTCGTTTCCGCCCTTTGCTTCAGCTCCATGGCAAGTTCATAACTTACGTAAAGCGTTTTCTGGGGGCTTTCGCTTGTCGTGTAGATTCTGCCGCCTTCTATCCTGAAAATCTCGCAATAATTCGCGTCTTTGAAAACGCAGAATTTTAAAGGGTTGCCCAGCGTCTGCAGCATGCCCATGGCTTCCCCTGTCTCGCTGCCGTTCACCTGCGTGAACCACGCGGCAATCTCTGTGTTGTTCGACGGATCGGCTTCAGGCAGGTTTGGCGGTGCCTGGCCGAAGATGAAATTCAGGGCGTCGCCGAAGCCTATGCTTTCCCCGGCAACCCACATGAGCGGGATGTTCGCAAAATAGAGACCCGCGACAGCGCCGAGTATAACCAACGGGATAATGATTACGAGAGCGCCCAGACCTTTCATAATAATCTAATTTTGTAGCGCGCCGATAATAAACTTTGGTTTATTTTAAGCATTCGCCGAAATTATTACATATGATGAACAGGTATTTCGTTCTCTTTCTTGCAGCCTATGCGGCAGTGCTTCTTTTCACGCTTAACCTGAATTACATCCTGTGGGACGAGGGTAGCTTCCTTACGACGTCGCTTTATCATGCCGGCCTAAGCCGCTACACAGAAGATTATTTCAGGGCTCCGCTGCTGCCCTTCGTGGCGGGCCTCATATTCCCCCTTTCAGGCAATTACATCCTCGCCGGCAAACTGCTGGTCATAGCCGCGTCGATAGGTGGCATCATATACCTTTACAAAATAGCCAGGGAGCTGTTCGACGAAAAAACAGCGCTTCTGGCAGCCGTGTTAATGGCGCTTTTTCCCCTGTACTTTTTTTATTCCAAAATATTTTTTGCCGACGTGCCTGCGATGTTCCTATCCTTCGTCTCTATTTACTATTTCCTGAAAAAGAAGCCCCTGCATTCGGGCCTCTTTCTGGGGCTGTCTTTTCTGGCCAGATACCACATGGGCATTGTTACCGGCGCCGTTTTCCTGGTCTTTATGATAGCGGACAGGACAAAAATCATCGACAAAAAATTCGGTTTGGATTAC
>CAYGVQ010000084.1:0-3557 GCA_964353515.1 uncultured archaeon | reverse complement strand
AGGTCGAGATCGAGACGGAAAACCAGGGCGTGATAATAAAGGCCGACACGCTGGGAAGCCTCGAAGGCCTGATAAAGATTCTGAAAGAAATGAAGATACCGATAAGAAAAGCGAAAGTCGGGAACGTTCTCAGAAACGAGGTGATGGAAGTCTCGACCATGAAGAAACCCGTCATATTCGCCTTCAATGTCGACATACTCCCCGAAGCGGAGGAAGCCGCGAAAAAACTCGAGGTCAAGCTTTTCAAATCAAACATAATTTACAGGCTGGTCGAGGACTACCAGAAATGGGAAACTGACATGAAGAAGTCAGCTGAAGCCCGCCTGATAGAAAGCATCACGCATCCGGGAAGGATGGTTATTCTCCGCGGCTACGTCTTCCGCCAGTCGAAGCCCGCGATATTCGGGGTCGAGGTCACCGGCGGGACCATAAGGCCGGGGTACAAGCTGATGAAAGGCGGCAAAATAATCGGCGAGATAAAGGAGCTGCAGGCTGAGGGCGATAACGTCGCGAAAGCTAAGATAGGGGAGAAGGTCGCAGTCTCGGTCGATGGTGTCACCATCGGCAGGCAGATAAACGAAGGCGACACGCTGGAAACGTTTTTGAGCGGGCGCGATTTCGAAATTCTGAACGTGATGAAGGCGAAACTGCCGGAAGACGAGCGCAGGCTTCTGGAAGAATTTGAAAAGCGACAGCGAGAATGAAACCAATTTAAATACGTTGCCTGTAATTGATTGTTATGCAACCATACGAGAAAATGCTGGACATGGCGTTCGAAAGACTGCCGAAGAGATCAGAGGATAGCGACCGCTTCCAGATGCCGCGCGCGAACATCCAGCCCGCGGGCGCGAAGACTGTTATAATCAATTTCATAGAGATAGCGAGCACGTTCAGGCGCGAGCCCGACCACCTGCAGAAGTTCATTCTGAAAGAACTCGCGACCTCGGGAGAGATGCAGGGCACGAGGCTTGTCGTTCAGGGCAAATTCAGGCCCGAGGTTGTTGACAAGAAGCTCGAGCTTTACGCGAAGGAATACGTCCTCTGCCCGGGCTGCGGCAAGCCCGACACGAAATTCATAAAGGAGGACCGCCTTCTTTTCCTTATATGCGAGGCGTGCGGCTCGAGACACACGCTGAAGAAAGTCTAGCTGGAAAACCTATTTTTTGCTGCCATCAACTGCGACTATAAAACCTGTCATCATATTGCTGAGCTCCGGTATCTTTATGCAGTCGCAGAGAACTTCGCTGGTCGAGGTGCATATCTCGGCGTTCTGCATGAGGTCTTCATTCGAGAAACCGCTGGAGGTATTGAAATCCATCGGCAGGGTTATGGAAACTACGTACTCCTTGCCGCCGTAATCGGCCTTGTACATGAGCACTACCTGCCTGCCTGTCTCGTTTTCTATCATGTTCATTACGCCCTCGTCGCTGTAGGAGTTTTCGCCGCTGCCGACCACGCTGACGCCGTGTTTCATCAAAATCCGAACGGTCTGGACGCAGCCGACGGGCATTTCCTTGCCGCCCAGCAGGGCGTTGAACTGCTCCTCACTCATGCCGAAAAGGGAAGCGACGCCCTCCGCGAAGCTGGGCACGCCCCTGAAACTCAGTATGGCAAAAACCGCGATAAGGACTATGACGACAATGCCGGCTATCATGTAAGGGTCTTTCGCCCCGAAATGCTCTATCTTCCTGACCTCGCCCGTGTAAGCGCCCAGAAGGACTGTCGCCCTTTTGTCCCCTTTCTCGAGGAGGATTTCCCAGTCCGTGTCCTTCAGGTTCGCCTGCTCCGCCGCAAAGCCCGGCACAAGGGCTTCAGCCGTTTTCCTGACCTCGTCCTCTTTCAGTGTCGGGACCTTTTCCCTCAGCAGCAGCCCTTCAAGCAGCCTGACCCTCTCCTGGAGCTTCTTTAAAATCTTGCCTTCAGGCTCCTCGCCTTTTTTGCGCGTTATCAGATAAAGCGAGACTGCGACGATTATTGCTGATATGACGCCACCGATGAAGAGGTCGATCTGAATCAGCCTGAAAAGCGTTCCCTGAAAAAAGAACATATACTCTCTCAGGCTTGCGCCCGCCATAAGGCAGAGGAAACCTGTCCCGAGCATCGCGGGTATTCTTATGTAGAAAGGCGCCTGCTTCTTCAGGCCGCGGAAAGCAATCGCGCCAAAAGCCCATGCGAGGACGAGGTTCATCGCGAGCTGCGCCATGAATAAAAGCTGCGGCATGACGTCAATTATGTCAGCGAGGGAGGCCAAGGCCATGGATAATATTTGCACGGCCTGCTATAAATTGGATACACTGGAGACATTTCCCGGTTTCTAGGATTTCGGTACGCTTCTTCTCGGACGGGGTATCAGGAAGGGGGTTTCGCTCTTGTATTTGCTCGTGCTGATCTCCTTCTTGCTGACCTTCTTATACTAATTAATCACAATGAAAAATAAATACAGCTTCTGGGTTTTCATTTTCGCTGCCCGTCATTTTTATAAAACTAATATTTATATTCCCAAAACATTTTCTTTAATTATCCTGATTGTTTCGGATGTTTAAAGGAGTGTGATTTTCATGCGCTGGGGCAAGAAAAATCGGCTTCACAGGATTATAAAAAGCGACGGCCGCACGCTGATGCTGGCTGTCGATCACGGCTATTTTTTAGGCCCTACGACGGGCCTCGAGAACCCTAGGAAGGCGATAACGCCGCTTATTCCCTACGCGGACTGTTTAATGCCAACGAGAGGCGTGCTGCGCAGTTGCATCGACCCGAAAAGCGATATCCCGATCGTGCTGCGCGTGTCCGGCGGCACGAGCATACTGGCGAAGAACCTGCTGCACGAGGGCATCACAGCCTCGATAAAGGAGGCGCTGCGCCTTAACGTCGCTGGCGTCGCTTTCTCGATAACCGTCGGCACGGATTGGGAGAGGGACACGATCCTCGGCCTTTCAAAGCTCGTCGACGAAGCCGAAGAGTATGGCATTCCGGTTGTCGCTGTCACGGCAGTCGGCAAAGAAATGAGCAAGGACGAAAAATATCTTTCGCTCGCCTCGCGCATTGCGGCAGAACACGGCGCGAGCATGGTCAAGACTTACTACTGCGAGAACTTCGAGCGGGTCGTCGACACCTGTCCTGTCCCGATCGTCATCGCCGGCGGCAAGAAGATGCCGGAGATGGAAGCGCTGGAGATGGCGCACAAAGCGCTCGCAGCTGGCGCTGTCGGCGTGGACATGGGCCGCAACATCTTCCAGGCGGACGATCCTGTCGCGATGATAAAGGCCGTGCGCGCGATAATCCACGACAAGGCGACCGCGAAAGAAGCGCACGACATGCTGTCTCACAGGGAAAAGAAATAGTTTCGGATGTTAAGGGTTGGAAGGTGATGGTTATGGTTTGTTATATAATCCCGCTTGCAACAGGCCTGATAACGGCGGCAAGAAGGAAAGCGCTTCACAGAAAGGACAAGGAAGGCTTCTGGCTCAGCCTGATGTTCGCCGGCAGCTCGGTTTTCGGCGTAGTTGACCATTTATGGAACGGAGAGCTTTTCCTCATCGGCAGCAACATAGCCTCCG
>CAYGVQ010000083.1:0-3568 GCA_964353515.1 uncultured archaeon | reverse complement strand
GTCTTGCCGTCGCCGGGGAAGCCGGAAAGCAGCTTTTTCCTTTCTGCCAGAAGTTTTTCGTATATTATCTTGGGCTCGTCCGCTTCCTTCGCTTTAAGCCGCCTGAAGCGCATGAACTCCATGGGTCTCCAGCAGAAGATGCAGTTGTTCTCGCAGAGAGCTGCCGCCGGCGAGAACTCCATGCAGCGATGCGTGGGGATGCCGTAGAACTGCTGTTTGTAGCAGAAGCCTTCGTTGTGCAGGCTCTTCTTCGTCCATGCGCATATCTGGACCGCGGAATGGCTGAAGATGCCGTACTTCGCTTTCCTCAGCCGCCTCTCTGCCATCGGGCCGATCTTCAGCCGCATGTGAAATCTTTTGAAAAAGGATTTATTAATCCCCTTCAAAATAATTAATATGGCTTTCGACCTAACGCTGACCGTTACTTATTTCGCTTTCCTTCTCGGTTTCGGCGTCATAGTAGCCAACCTGATGAAAAAAAGGAAGATACCTGATGTCTTCTTCCTTCTTCTGCTCGGCCTCGTTCTCGGGCCGACGGTTTTCATGAACCCCCTCGTCCAGCAGTACGTGAACCTGACGCTTGTCGACGTTTCGGCGATGGGCGCGATACCCGATTTCCTGAGAACGCTTGCAATCATACTGATAGTCTTCGTGGCGATGTTCAACCTGCGCTTGAGCGTCTTCAAGAAGTTCTCGAACGTTTCCATAAACATAGCGATAGTCGGCGTGATATTCAACACGACTTTCGCAGGTCTCATCGCGCATCTCATTTTCGGGCTGAACCCGATTTATGCCTTGCTGCTGGGAGCTGCCATAAGCGGAACCGGGACCGGCGTAATACTTACTTTCAAAGACTCGCTCGCGAAATACAAGAATTCGCTCACAGTGATAAACGTTGAATCGATATTCAACTCGCCTTTCGCCGCGGTGTTTCTGCTGCTTTTCCTGGGCATGGTTACGATGGAGCCGGGAGCGCTTTTCCAGCCGCTTGCATATGCAGGCCAGCTGTGGCTGATGATAGTCGCCGGCGTGGGGACAGGCATAGTTGTTGGCTTTGCCGTTTCAAAACTTATGAAAAGAATGCTTAGCGAGTATTCATCACTCATACTTTTCGCGATAGCGCTGATAACTTATGCGCTTGCCGAAAACGTAGGCGGCTCGGGCATACTCGCGGTCGCGGTCTGCGGCATTGTGGCCGGCAACTTCGGCTTCCCTGAAAAAGAGAGGGAACAGGTGAACAGGTTCGATGACCAGTTTTCCGAGATGCTCAGAATCTCGATATTCACTCTGCTGGGGGCGCAGGTGATGCTGGTTCTGGACATTGGCCAGCTGCTTGTCAGCTTCGCTTTCTTCCTTATACTGTTTCTTATCAGACCTGTTTTCGTGATACCGCTGCTGGGCAAGGAAAGGGGCAGCTACACCAAAAAAGACATAATAGTCATGAGCTTCATAGCGCCGAAAGGCGATTCGGAAGCGGCTTTAGCGCCGCTTGTCGCGGCAACACTCATAGGTGCCGGGGCAGCAGCAGCCGGAAACCAGATAATGAACATCATCTTCCTGGTCATAATGTTCTCCATCCTTTTCTCGACCATCGTAGCTCTCGTAATGAGCAGCAAAAGGGTTCAGGGGATGTCAGTAAAGTTCCATAAGAAAGAAACGACAGAAGAGGAGCGAAAAAAGGAAGAGGGCTCCAAAAAGGTCAAACAGGCATTCCATGAAAAATTCAAGGATGTCAAGCTCGACGAGTTCGCGGACGAGCACGTAAAAGAACCTCCCAAGAAGCTGGAGGAAGAATACGAGGAAATAAAAGAAGAGACAAAAGGCAAAAAGAAAAAATCGGGTAAGAAATAATTATCGGTTTTTCTATAAGCTATTTTTTGAACGATTTATCAAGCTTCTCTATTGCCTCGTCTATTTCTTCTCTGTTGATCGTCAGCGGCGGGCGGAAGCGTATGGACCTCGGCCAGGAGGCAAGGACAGCGAGGCCGTTCTTCCAGCAGCGGTAGCGGAGTTTGTCGCGTTCCTTCTCGTTAGGCATTTCAAACGCTAACATGCAGCCGAGGCCGCGGATGTTGGACATCTCGTCATGCTCGCTGGAGAGCTCGTGCAGCCTTTTCAGGAAATATTCTCCCATTTTCGCGGCGTTCTGCACCAGCTTGTCTTCGATGATTATTTCTATATAACGCTTACCACGGACCATGTCGACGAGGTTGCCTCCCCATGTCGAGTTTATCCTGCTGGACACATGGAAGACGTTATCCTTTACCTCGTCAACCCTGTTCGACGCCATAATGCCGCAGATCTGGGTTTTCTTGCCGAAGGCGATGATATCAGGCTTTAAGTCAAAATGTTCGAAGGCCCACATTTTACCCGTTGCACCAAGTCCTGTCTGGATTTCGTCCAGTATGAACATGATGTCATGCTTCCTGCAAATCTCTTCGAGCGCATGGAGAAACTCAGGGCGGAAATGGTTGTCGCCTCCCTCCCCCTGTATCGGCTCGATTATGAGGCAGGCGATGTCTTTAGGGTTTTTCTTGAGCGCGTCTCTTATCTGGCCGAAGGCGATTCGCTCGTTTTTTTCAACCTCTTTCAGCACCTCGCTTGTTATCGGGAAGCGCAGCTTGGGATTCAAAATGCGCGGCCACCTGAACTTGGGAAAATACTTTATCTTCGTGTCGGAGGTGCTGGTGAGCGAAAGCGTATAGCCGCTGCGGCCGTGAAACGCCTCCCTGAAATGTATGGCCTGGGTTCCCAATTCCTTCCTGCCGCCGCGCGCGAGGTTCTTGCGAATCTTCCAGTCCATCGCAGCCTTCAGAGCGTTCTCGACCGCGAGAGCGCCGCCGGCTATGAAGAACAGATGTTTCATGAACCTGGGTTTGACGTATTCTGTGAAAACCTCGACGAAGCTGGCGAAGGATTCCGTGTAGACGTCTGAATTCGCGGGGTTTTCTAATGCAGCCGCCTGAAGTTCCCGCAGAAACTCCTTGTTGTGCATTTTCGGGTGGTTGTGCCCGATGGGAAGCGTGGAGAAGTACGTGTACATGTCAAGATACTTCTTGCCGTTCCTGGCATCGATCATGTAGCTGCCTTTCGATTTTTCCAGGTCGATCACGATGTGAAAGCCGTCTACAAGTATGTGATCCGCCAGGCGCAAAACGACTTTTCCGGGCGGCACGTCCTCGGCGCAGAACCTGCTCTTGAGCAATGCCATGTTTAATATTTCGCGCGGCCCTAATAAATTGCTTTAAAATGCATGGGCATGGCAGCATGCTTTAATCTTCATTTTACCATAAAAAAATTCCAAGCAGCTTCGCCAAGCCGTAAAGCACCAGACCCAAGACAAAGTCAACCGCTTCGAGGAAAAGATTGCCCAGGTCCATCACCAGGCCGAACAGGGGACCCAAAATTATGATTATTATTATAAATAGTATGAGCCACAGTAGGCCTTTGCCCGATTTTTTAGGATTGTGCAGGAATGCCGTCAAAAGCCCCACGGCCAGGCCAGCTACATGCGCCGCATGCGCAACCCCGGATTTGACCTCGCCGAAATAAACAAGCATGGTCTCGA
>CAYGVQ010000082.1:0-3613 GCA_964353515.1 uncultured archaeon | reverse complement strand
AACGAAAAATACATAGTCTACCAGATTCTTGCGCAGAATCTGGAAAGCCTCAAGGAGCAAATGCAGCTGGTGGAGCAGCAGTTATTTGAATTGAATTCGGCATCCATGTCACTTGATGACCTGGATAAGATGGACGACAAAAACGAGATTTTTCTGCCCCTCGGCGGCGGATGCTTTGGCAAGGGCAAGATAACAGAAAACAAAAAAATACTGGTGAATGTCGGCTCGGGAATTTTCTTAAACGAGAATATAGATGATGCCAAAGCGCTTTTACAAGAAAGAACTAAAGAAATAGAAAAGGCTGGCAAGGAAATAGAAGGACATGCAGAAAAAATTGCCCTGCAGATGAATGAGTTTGCCGCAGAAATCCAGAAGATGGCGCGAACAGAAGATAAAAAATCTTAATTTATACGCCGTATAATATTATTTTATATGATACTAATCCTTCTTTCCATACCAGTCTTGGTTTTCAGTGCACTGGCCGTTTATCAGAAGGATTTGCTGATCTCTGTAATATTTTTGGCTGCAGTTTCCATGAGTCTGGCTGTAATCTATCTTTTGCTTCAGGCGCCCGACATTGCCATAACAGAGGCCGCTGTCAATGCAGGCCTAACGACCCTTATTTTCGTAATAGCCATAAAGAAAACGAGGAGGCACGAAGAATGATAAGGAATGTTATATTGTCGGTTTGCCTCGCCTTTCTATTTGTTTCACTGTTCACTGTTTTGGCTTCGCCGCTATTCAGCAGCTGGGGAAACAAGGATGTAGCCAGATATTATCTGGAGAATAGTTTTAGGGAAACAGGGTCATCCAACATAGTATCGGCGATAGTCTGGGATTTGAGGGGCTTCGATACACTGGGTGAAGAAACCGTTCTGTTCACGGCAGCTGCCGGCATATCTGCGGTAGTCATACTCGGCTTCATCGGGAGGAAGAGATAATGGATGTGATAGTAAGAACAGTAGTCAAGTGGATGGTGCCCTTCATCCTGCTGCTAGGCATCTCGATAATGTTTCACGGTCATCTCACGCCTGGCGGCTCCTTTCCCGGAGGAGCGGTTGTAGCGTCTGCCTTCGCCCTGGTTGTCATTGCATTCGGCATAAAGAAGACAGAAAGGCTGCTGATAGAGGAGGTCGTGCATATAATGGAAACTATAGTCGCGATGATACTTGCACTTATAATCATTTATGAATCCGTAATAAGGAGATACGTTGGCATAACAGGCGGCATGTTTGGAATTTTCAGCTCTCCGGAAGTCCTTGCGCTTAACGTTGTCGGGGGGCTTATGGTTTTGGGAGCGCTCGTATTAATCGTGCTCCTGATGGTGGAGGAGTGATATGCTCGAAACCTTAATAACAAGCGCTCTGCTGGCCGTAATAGGCATATATTGCATTGTCATGAAGAAGAATCTCGTTAAGAAAATTATAGGCCTAGGCATTTTTACCAATTGCATACATCTGCTCTTCATATCCATAGGTTTCAGAAGCGGGGGCATAGCTCCTATAGCTACACTGGAGAATTTTTGGTTTTTCGCTTCTTATGCGGTCGACCCCTTGCCCCAGGCACTCGTCCTTACGTCGATAGTGGTACAGTTGAGCGTAACTGCCTTGGCCCTTACAGTAGCGATATTGGCCTTCCGCCATTTCAAGACGCTCAATACAGATAGCATGAAAAGACTAAAGGGTTGATATGCTGGAATACATAGTAGCCATATTGATAGTAGCGGCGTTTATGGTACTTGCTGTAAAAAGGGAAGTCATAGCAGTGGGCGCAATACTTGTTTCATTTTTGATGATGCTCTTTATTTTTTTGCAGAATGAAATGGTCATAGTAAGGTTTGGCGGGTGGTCGCCGCCATTCGGAATAGTATGGGTCATGGATAAGTTTAATGTGATGATGGGGTTGCTGATAACAGGCATTGCATTTCTCGTGTCGCTATACTCGATCAAATATTTGAAGGGAAGGCGGCACAAATTTTATGCCCTTCTCTGTCTCATGACAGTCGGACTGCTCGGGATTGCCATGACAGGGGATATCTTCAACATGTACGTTTTCTTAGAAATACTTTCAATTGCTTGCTATGGCCTGGTCGCCTTCAATCTCGACGATGACGCCATAGAGGGGGCGCTGAAATATCTTATACTCGGTCCGCTTGCATCTTCTTTCATGCTGCTGGGGGTTGCCATACTTTATGGCCTGACAGGCACATTGAATATGGCTGATCTGGCCCTGAAAATACAGCCGACTCCGTTATTCCACATCGCCTTTGGCTTTCTTGTAGGAGGCTTCGCCCTAAAAGCAGCGATTGTGCCGTTCCATTTCTGGCTGCCTGACGTGCATCCTGTCGCGCCATCACCCATATCCGCCATGCTTTCAAGCGTCGTGGTGGGGACTGGCATTTATGCTGTCCTGAGAATCATGTTCACCGTTTTTGGCTTTTTCGGCGTGTTCTGGCTTTTCATAGCCTTCGGTTTGCTTACAATGGTGGTAGGAGGGATAATCGCCATAAACCAGACAAACATAAAAAGAATGATCGCATATTCGACCATCAGCCAGAGCGGCTACATATTTTTGGCGATTGGGCTGGGAACAAACATCGGCGTCGCAGCCGGCCTGTTCCACCTGCTCAACAACATGATCATAAAAGCGATGCTCTTCCTTGCCGCAGGAATAGTCATATGGCACACGCAGACAAAGGACATGAGCGAGCTCGGCGGTTTGGGTAAGCAGATGCCTCTTACCATGCTTTGTTTCGGCATAGGCGCATTGAGCATAATAGGCATACCGCCATTAAACGGTTTCGCCTCCAAATGGATGATTTACACAGCTACGTGGGAGGTTAGCCCATTGCTCACAGCAGTCGCAATCACAGTTTCCGCAATAACCCTGGTATACTATCTGAAAGCCTTTTCCTCAATTTTCTTCGGACCCGCTAAAAAGACTGTAGTAAAAGCAACGCCCAAATTTATGCTTATCCCTGTTGTTATCCTCGCCATATTATGTGTTTTGATCGGCCTGTTCCCGCAAATAGGCCTGAGTATAATTGAGCCGGCGGCCAACGCTTTATTAGATCAGAATCAATATATAAGTGCTGTTTTGGGGGGAGGTTAGATGTTCGAACAATGGTCACGTTTCATAATTGCTTTCGCAGGCTTTGTCTCTCTCGGGATTATCATCTATCTGCTCGGCAGCAGAAAGACGAGAGCGGAAGCCATGAAAAAAGAGGCCTATACCTGCGGGGAAACATTGCCCAAGATCTATGTGGGACCTGAAAATTTCTACGAGGCTTTGAAGGAAAATCTGAGGCTTGACTACATAAGCAAGCTGCATTCAGGCAAGCTTTCAGATTATGTTCTTTGGCTTGTTATTGGTTTGACTGCCCTTTTGATGATGGTGTTATGGCTATGAAGGAAGAGGTCATAAAAATCGAACCCGGCAAGAAAAAGGTAGAAATAAAAAAATCGTTATTGAAAAAATTCACAGGCTACTGTAGGAAAAAATCGCCATGGGTACTTCATCTCGGCGCAAGCGGATGCAACGGCTGCTCGATCGAAATACTTGCTGCGCTAACCCCAAAATATGACGTGGAAAGATTTGGCATCGTTGCCAAGGG
>CAYGVQ010000081.1:0-3740 GCA_964353515.1 uncultured archaeon | reverse complement strand
GTCATGACCCGAACAACATAATGGGCACGTTTGTCACTTCGACCGGCGACATAACCAGCATAGTCTCGCTGCTAATCACCATCTTGATAATATGAGAGGTATGGTAGAAAGACATGAGATCAAAAACAAAGCATCATCCTGCGCATAGGCATTTGAAGAAGCTGCAGTCGCTTAAGAGGAAGCACTATCACCCGCTCATACACCGTATCCACAAGAAGCACAACATATCAAAGAAGACGCTTTTCTATGTCAAGGAATACGGCCCGCATTCCAACGTGCCCAAAACGATAATAAAGGAAAGCATAAAGATTCTGCTTTTCGCCTCTGTTGTCAGCTCGTTCGGCGGCTTGGCGCTGGAGAATATAAAAACAATTTTCGTTTCAATCGTCCCCCTTCTCATTCTGTTGCCTGTTCTTAACGACATGATAGGCAATTACGGGACTGTTGTCTCGTCCAAATTTTCAACGCTGCTGCACGAAGGCAGGGTCAAGGAAAGATGGTGGAAAAACTTGGAGCTGAGGGAATTATTTTTTCAGCTGATATCAGTATCTTTCATTACGGCCGTTTTAAGCTCTGCCGCGGCATTGGTGATATCGGCTTCTTCAGCATACGCCGTCGATCTTGGGGTCATATTCAAAATTTTGTTTATTGTTATATTTGATGTGCTGGCGCTGGTAAGCATACTTTTCTTGATAGCTGTTCTTGCCGGCTTGCATTTTTACAGAAAAGGAGAAGATCCGAACAATTTCCTCATTCCGATAACCACGTCCGTCGCTGACTTCGGCAACATGATAATTTTGTCCCTTCTGGTCTTGTTGGTTTTCTGAACGATTCGTTTATTTGGGCTTCATGAAGTAGATGGGAAAATACTCCGAGAATATGCCTTCCTTCCCGAATTTCTTGTCTATGATCCTGAAGTATTTGGAGAGCTTGCCTTCAAAGGTTTTTGCCGTCTTCTTGAACACGACGGAGCGTATGACGACCGAGCCCTCGTTTTTGAGAATTTCCTTCATCCTGCCGTAGAAGTTTTCCTTGTTGAAGGGTGAGACGTTTGAAAGCACGTGGTCGCTGAATATCAGGTCGAAGCTTTTTTTCTGCAGGGGCAGCACCATTATATCCCCTTCAAGCCATTCTTCTTTTTTGTTTTTTGTTTTCATGAGGTTAGCTGTCCTTTCTATTACCTCCATATCATTCGCAACAACCGTTGTCCTGGCCTTGAATTTCGCTGCGATCTCGCGTAACTCCGGGCTGCAGCCGATTATGAGAATTCTCGGCTCGCTTACACCCTTGGCCGCGCTTTCCAGATACCGCAGAAAAATATTCAGCTCGGCATCACACGGTTTTGTCATGGACGTGTGATGATGGGCATCTTCCTTTGCCGCAACCTTCCCGATACCGAATTTCATGATATTTAATTGGAAGATGGTTTTATAAAGTATACAAAAAGATACGAATTATATTTCATCTAAATCCTTGATTTCCCTGAGCTTTCCCACTAGTTTATTCAGACTCCTGTGACAAATTTTGATATACCCATATTTTATGGACAATTGCTTTTTTGCCTCTTCGAAAGGGGCTTTCTTTATCCACCAAAGATAAAGTAATGAGGCCAAACCAGCGCGATCGGAACCGTGTTTGCAGTGAACAAGGAAAGGCCCATCTTCTTTTTGGTATGTTTCTATCAATTTTTTGATTTGATTGGAATTTAAAAGTTCTTTGGCCGAGCCTATTTCAATTCTATGAAAATTCATTCCAAGGTCTTCACAAGTTTTTATTTCGCTTTCCAACAATTCATTTGTTGGATAGTTTCCCATTAAGCTTATGACTGTTTTTATTCCATATTCTCTTTTAATCTTCTTCAATTCATCAGATGATAGCAATCTTGATTTATAAAATTCATCACGTACAACTGGCCATATTCTGGGGCGCCACGGATCTGTGTAGGAGCCAAAACCTATCAAGAAAGACATAATGAGATAATGAGGTCAATAAACTTTAAATTTAGTTAGAGAAATTACGGCTTGAACCATTCTATTTCATAGTACTCGTATTTTGATTTCGGCAGGACTATCTTTTTCAGTTCGTAGTATGTTATGCTCGTTTCCCTGTCTGTTATTGAAAGCAGAAGGTTCAGGCCCATCTCTTTTGCCTTCTTAAGCAGCGACGCGAGCTCGACCCCTCCGATGTGCTCGTCTTCCGAGACTGACACCAGCATATAGCGCGGCTTGTCTTTCGGAGTTTCCCTGACCCACACCCCGCCTCCTTTCTTCCTGCGGTACGCCACGAAGTCCACGGGGTAATCTATATAATCATTCTTATTCATCTCCGGTATGCCCAGGATAAAGGTCTTCTTTACGCCGTGTGCGACGCGTACCGCGCGTGACCATTCGGAAATGAGCAGCTTCTGTTCCTTAGGAAAAACGTGCAGGACGTGCTTTGAATGTATCCACTCGTCCTCTTTGACCGGCGAGGCGCCGGGGAAGTATATCCTGAAATGCGAGCCGAATTTGAAGCCGGTTTTCACGACGTACGCCTTCATTCTCCAGTCCTCGTAAACGTCATAGAGCTGCTTCGCATATTCGCGTTTCTCGACGACATCCTTCATCACTTCCGCATGCGTCATGCGCCTGCCTGTTTCGTTGTTTATTATTTCCACCCCGAAATGCTTTGCGAGGAAAAGCGTTTCGAAAAAGTCGAGCTTCGACTGCCTCCCCCTTTCCTGTTTGTAGACGCCGTACTGGCCGAGCCAGTACTTGTCGAATATTTTTCTGCCCTCCTCGTCGTTGTCCAAGACCGAAAAGAGCGAATCAGGATACCAGTAGGCCTTCGCCTTCATCTTTTCGGTCTCGAGCTTCTGGGCAGGGTATTTCTTGTACGTTTTTTTCGAATGCTTGCCCTGTATGTTCAGGCGGAACCTGCGTATGACAAGGCCGCGATCCCTCCAGTCGCGGTAGGCGTTGTAGCGTATGAAAAGCCTGGGCTCATGCTTTATGAAGTGCCTGGTAAGTTCGTTGAAGTCCATTTCTTTTCCGTCTTCGTTGCGTATGACCGCGTTCCTGAAAAGCATGAGGTACATTGCCTCTTCCGGCAGAAGCATGACCTTGCCCTTCTCTCTGTCACCGAAGAAATCGTTGGCTATTTTTTCGACTGTCTCTGGCGCATCTGCGTATATCCCGCTCTTCCTGTCGAATTTGAGCTCAAGCACATAATCACCTTGGAATCAATATTAACTCTATTGAATTATTGGGGTTTATTAAAGTTAATACCCTGCCAGGCCAAAATTGAAGCTTTTTGTATAACGACCTAAGATGTTTTTTAGTTCCGCTCTTCCACCGTGGAAAAAGTTGTGAAGCCTTCCGCCGCATGGTTTGGGGCTGTTTTCTTCGGCGTAGTTGCGTTTCGCCTCCCTCTGGGTTTCGGCCAACCTGAGGTCAGGTGTCATTATGTCCGATCCGCCGTCATATTTTCCGTCCAGTTTTATGCCGTAAAAATCACGATACGCCGTGCATCCGGCACAACCGCATCCCAGCTTGTGACCCCTTTCCCATGGATTCTTGGGTGCTGGTTCTGCAGCCTCTGCCTTGCTGCTGCGTTGAGGGTTCCTGTTTCCCGCCTTGCCACCATAAACCTTCTCCAAGCCGTCCTTTATTCTTTCAGCATAAACCTTAAGCTTTTCCTGATATTTCTGGAGCTCTTCCTTGGTTCCGGCGTCGTCTCCGTATTTCGCTTCCTCTTCATCG
>CAYGVQ010000080.1:0-3759 GCA_964353515.1 uncultured archaeon | reverse complement strand
TATTTCCATTAATAAATGAGATTTAAGTTAATATTAATTCAGGTGCACTAATGGCTCAGCTTTTCAGGCACAGGGGCTTCACTCTCTCCAGGATACACAAAAAGAAGGGCAGGTATACGACCAAGAAGCCGCCGGTGAAAAGGGGAAGGGTTTACAGGCTTCACATACGCGACATAAGCAGCCAGGGCGACGGCGTCGGCAGGATCGACAACTTCGCTGTCTTCGTGCCGGGCGCAGCAATCGGGGAAACCGTCTACGTCAAGATAATCGAGGTCAAAAAGAACTGCGCTGTAGGGAAGAAAGTGAAATGAAAGCCAATTTAAAATTTTGCACTTAATACTTGTTATGATAATACCTCTTGGAGGACTGGTAACCTTTGATGAGCTTGTGGCTTGGCAGTCCAGACTGCCGAGGAACAGAAGGTATTCGGTCCATGAACTCCTGAGCCTTTATAACGAACCCATAGAAATAGGCAGTTCTTTAGAGAAAATTTACATTGAAATCCCGCCCAAACGCAGGGGCAGGTAAAGAGCTCACTCTACTTCTATGCCTGGCTTGCTTGGCGTCGCTTTCGCTGCTTTTTCGCTCGCCGAGGCTTCCGCGCGTGATATATTGATGCCAAGGCCGAATTCCTGCTTCAGGAAGCGCGCGGCTGCCAGTAGCGCGCCGAACTCGTCGTCCTGGCCAAGGATTTGCGAGGGCAGCTTTGAGGGGTCTTTGACTATCGCCTGGACGATGCGGGAGATTTCCTGGCCGTGCTCCTTGTCGGCGAGCTTCCTCATTATCGCGCCTATGTCCCTCGTTTTCTCGCTTTCTTCCTTCAGCCTTCGGAAGAAGGCGTATTTCCATTTGGGGGAAACGAAGATGCTGATTTTTTTGGGCGTGAATTTGACGAGCTTCAGGACGCTCCTTATGTCCTCTATGACACGGTCGACAAGCTCGTCGCAGGCCTCGTATTTCTCATCAACCAGCTTCCTGTCGGCTTTGGGCCATGGCTGCAGCGAGGAGAAGCCTTTTTTGCCGAGCTTCTCCCACGACTCCTCGCTCATGTGCGGGATGACGGGATTGAGCATTCTGACGTATTTCTCGGCGAAAAGAGCGTAAACGGCGTGCAGTTCCTGCGCTGACGCGCGCCTTTTCAGCTTCTTCAGCCAAGATGGTATAGCATAAAGCACGATGCTGCCATAATCGCGGAGGCGCATCTCGCTTAGGGCCTGGTCAGCGGTTTCGATCGCCCTCTCGAAGCGCGACATGAACGCCCTTCCCATGGGGCCAATCTCCCCGTGCTTTCGCTGCCTTATAGCTTCCGAGATCATGTCGCGGATGTTGTGAAGCGTTTTCTGCATGCTCTCCGCCTCGCCCGTCTTCCAGTCGAACGTGCCTTCAAGATTCGTCGCGGTCGAGATGTAGGCGCGGAACGTGTCAGCGCCGTACGTGTTCTTGACGTCGAGCAGCGTTATGACATTGCCCTTGGATTTTGACATCTTCATGCCGCCGCTCTGCACGAAGCCGTGGAAGGAGATTTTCCTTGGCCAGTATTTCTCAGGGAAAAGCCCCGCATGCGCGAAGATGAAGAAGGAAAGGTGGTTGGAAAGATGGGCGACATACGTATGGCGATGGTCGTTCGGGTACCAGTAATCGAAATGCTTACGCATTTCCTTCAGGACGCTCGCCTTGATGCCGCTTCTCTTGCTTACGCTGGCCGCGCTTCCCTCGCCAAGGTAAACGTAATCGAAAAACTCAGGAATCAGCTGCTGGGGTTTTATTTTGTATTTGTTTATCAGGTTCTTGATGATGTAAAAGCTCATGTATATCGTCGAGTCGGAAAGGCTTTCAATTATCCATCTGTTGTCGAAAGGCAGCGGCGTTCCCAGGCCGCGCCTGCGGGCTGCGGGCCTCTTGTCCAGCCATTCGAACGTGTCTTTGAACAGCTTTCTCATGGCATCTGGAAGGAGTTCCATGCCCTTAAGGCATTTGTGGGCGATGTCCTTCCATCCTTTTGCGTTGAAATCCAGGAACCACTGGTCCTCGAGGACGGAAACCACGACTTTCGTGCCGTCGCGGCAGAAGGCGACCCTCGACGTCTCGTATATAACATCCGCCTCGCCGCTCTCGATGAGCTTCTTTTTTACAGCGTCCTTCGCCTCGCTTACCTTCATGCCAGCGTATTGGCCGCAGTTGTTGTTCATCACGCCCGTGTGGAAACCCTCTTTGTAAATAGTCTGCGTCGCCTGCTCGAGCCTCGGATCGCTCTGGCTTGCAAGGGAAAGCTGCTCGGAGATTCTCACTGCAGCAAGGTCGCCCCAGCCGGGGATGTCGATGATGGGCACCGGCTTGATTTTCCTGACCTCATCGAAGGCAAGGCCGTATTTATCGCACGTCGCTCTGTCATGCTGCAGGTCCTTCAGCGCCATCCAGTCGTAAGGCGCGTCTGAAGGAACGCTGGTCACGATGCCGCTTCCTACACTCGGGTCTACGAAGGTTGAAGGGAGAACAATAATCTTTTTGCCTATGCCCGGCGCCCTTGCATGCCTGCCGATGAGACTCGTTCCTTTCACAAAACCCACCGCTTTCAGCCCTTTTTTCTGGTATGAAAGCTTGTCGAAGCCTTCCCTGCTTATAACCCAGGTTTCATCGCCTGCGGCGATTTTGACGTATTCGGTTTCAGGGTTGACCCAGAGGTTCGTCTGGCCGAAGACCGTCTCCGGTCTGAGCGTCGCGGCGACCAGAATCAGCCCGTCGTCCATCCTGAATTTCAGCAGGGTGAATTCGAGCTTCGTGACAGGATTCGTATCCGCGTCCTGTATGTCATCCTCACCGACCGCGTTCTCGCATTTCGGGCAGTAAAGCACGGGGTAGCTGCCTTTTATCAGGTAGTTCTTGTCGCGGTACTTCATGAACTGCCATGTTATGAACTGCTGGTAATCAGGGTCGCCTGTCGTGAAACGTCGCGACCAGTCGATGCTAAGACCGAGGGAAGAATATTCGTCAACCATCTTCGGGATGAAGAAATTGACTATGTTCCAGGGATCCCTGAAAGACGCGACTACCTTCTCCGCTTCCCTCTCGTTCTTAACGTAGTTCCTTACATACCCCGAATAAAGGTCTATCTTACCCTTGTCGCCAGCATTTATCGCCGCCGATATGCCCAGAATCGGCGTTCCTGTTATATGGAAGGCAAGGGGGTACAGCACATTGAAACCCTTCATCCTCATGTAACGCACGTAGATATCGCTTTCAGTGACAGCGCGGCCATGCCCAATGTGCAGGCTGCCGGAAATGTAAGGGTAAGGCGTGGTGAAGAAGAACTTCTTCTTTTTGCTGTCCATTTTGGGTTCGAAAGCCTTCGCTTTTTTCCACCGCTCCTGCCATTTGCTTTCGCTTTTCCTGAAATCCGGCATACGAAAGACCCCGCCCTTAAATAATATTAATACTCTGCAGAGTATTATATAAAATAATCAAGGGCGTGTAGCTCAGCTGGAAACAAGGAAAGAAACAGACTTCCTCTGTTTCGGTCTGCACTAGAGCGCTGGCCTTCTAACGTTGTGCTGCATGAGCAGCATGACCGATTAGAAGATTTGAGGGAGCAAAAGCTTCCTGTGACATGGAAGACAGCCTGAGGTCGAGGGTTCGAATCCCCCCACGCCCGTTTTATTATTTCTTAAAAATAGACAAAGGTTAAAAAATTCTAGTCCGCCACCGGCTTTACCTTGATGCCGATCTCCTCGAGCTTGACCTTGAATTTCCCGAGCGCCTCGT
>CAYGVQ010000079.1:0-3764 GCA_964353515.1 uncultured archaeon | reverse complement strand
GTTACCGTCTCGATCGTAAAAATGCTTAACTCGAGGGAAATACTCGACCCGTTGGCAGCGACTGGCATACGCGGCATCCGCTTAATCAAGGAAGCCTCTGCGGAGAAAGTCGTTTTCAACGACAGGAATCCCAACGCTGTAAAACTCATAGCCAAAAACCTGAAGCTTAACAAAATACCGAAAAGCTTTTTTGAAATCCACAAAAAGGATGCGAATGCCCTTTTTATCGAAAAAAACAGATTCGCTTACGTTGACATCGACCCTTTCGGTTCGCCCATACGCTATCTCAGGGACGTAAGCTATGCGCTGGGAAAGACCTCGGCGCTTGGCGTGACAGCGACGGATTCAGGCGCGTTGTCAGGCAAATTCGCGGAAGCGTGCTTCAGAAGGTATGGCGTTTTCGTGGCGGAAACCGACTTTCCCAAAGAACTGGGCATCCGCGTCCTTATAACTTCCATCCTGCAAAACCTTGCAGTATACGGCTTTACCTTTGAACCCCTGTATTCGCATGCGAACCATTACTTCAGGGTCATAGGCTCGGTTCATTACGGCGGGGATAAGAACCTACGCGCCATCCGCATGGTTTCCTACTGCCCGCGATGCCACAGCAAGAAAATCGCTATAGAGAAAAGCTGTGATACCTGCAAAGGCGAAATGAAGATAATCGGCCCGCTCTGGACAGGCAAAATCCAGGACAAACAATTCTGCAGCAAACTGCTTGCGCACTTCGACTTCGCGAACAAAAAAGAAATCGTGCTATGCTCGCAGGAAAGCGATCACCCGTTTTATTACGATATCCACAAAATCGCTGAATTCATGAAAAGGAGCCCGCCTAAAATCGAAAATATCATAGAGAAACTGAAGGCCAGAGACTTTGAGGCCACCAGAACGCATTTGTCACCAACCGGAATAAAGACAAATGCCACTATAAAAGAGTTGCTAGCCTCCTCTAAGTAATCTTGCGACTTTTGCCAGATCTTCGTATGTTAGGGGATCTTTTGTAACCTCGTCCAGCTTATGCGTGTCCCAGATATCCAGGTGATTCATCATGCCTATAACAGATACCTTTCCTTTTTGCAGATTGGCGTATTTTGCCACATTTTCTGGTATTTTGATGCTGCTGATTCTGCCTTTGGCAATGGAGGAAAAAAAGCCTTCTCCACCCTTCGGCGATACGTCGGGCGAGGCTTCTACATATCTGTAACGCTTTTTGCGCTTCCCGTATTCCGGCAGCAGCCTTCTGTAAAAATACATCCCGGAAATGCCATTCGCCTCGATGGTTCTCATCAGATATCCCCTGCCGAGCCTGAGATTACGGTTTTTGAAAAATCTGCACCCTTCGCTGTAGTTACCGATGAAATATTTTCCGGTCATAAGTGGTCATACAAAGAACGTGCACAGAGATTTAAAAAGAGGCTTTATTCAAGCATCTCTTCTTCCTTGACCTTTTCCTCGACCTCGTCCTTTATGCCGAGGCGCTCGACAATCTCCTTGTAGCGGTTGCGTATGGTCACTTCAGTCACGCCGATCGCGTCAGCGACTTCTCGCTGCGTCTTCTTCCTGCCTTCAAGAACAGCGGCGATGTACAGCGCCGCTGCAGCGACGCCTATCGGGCCCTTGCCGCTTGTGACATCGTATTTAATGGCCTCGTCGAGGATCTTCACTGCCTTGACCTGTATTTTTTCGTCAAGGCCGAGAAGAGAGCCGAATCTTGGAATATAATCCTGCGGCTTGGCCGGCAGTATGCGGATGTCGAGTTTCCTCGAAATGTAACGGTAGGTCTTGCCTATGTCTCTTTTCGGTATGCCAGACGCTTTCGATATCTCATCCAGCGTTCGCGGCGCGCCTTCCTCGCGACAGGTCGTGTAAAGCAAAGCGGCGATTATCGACTCGGTCGAGCGGCCGCGCACGAGACCCTTTTCAACCGCTCTTTCATAGAGTTTCGCGACCTTCTCATGCACCGCTTGTGAAAGATTCAGGTACGAAATGAGCCTCTGCAGCTCGGAGAAAGCGAAGGAAAGGTTCCTGTCCTTCGACTTGATAAGCCTTTTGTGCCACTTGGTAAGCCTGTAATACTGCGCTCTTTTCTTTGCGGCTACCTTGAACAGCTCGCCCCGGCCTTTGCCTATTTCCGTCGTAAGGCCCTGGTCGTGCTTGGTGACCGTCAGCGGAGCGCCTGTCCTGACGCGCCTCGACCTCTGGCTGTCGTCAAACGCTCTCCATTCCTGGGTCGTGTCGATCATGGAAGAATCTATAACAAGGCCGCAGCTGCCACATATCATTTCGCCGCGTGAAGAATCGTAACGAAGGTTTGAAGAATTGCATTCAGGGCATTTCTGCTTCTTTTCATCTTTTTTTTCATCTTTTTTGTGCATTTTACTCCCTTTAAGTAATTATAGGAAACCAAACGCTAATATATTTTTACTTTACTCCTTTATAAAGATTTCGATAGTTCAGTGTATACTTTTACCTTCAAATAGTGGTTACATTTGTTATTTCTCGTTTGCTGTCTTTTAATGTTTTGCATATTTTTACATATAATTGGCGAAGATATTTATAATAACAATACCAATATTACTATTAAAATTTTGAGGGTTGTTATGTCAGAAAAAGTGGCAGTGGTAAAGGATTTGAAACCAGGCTCCTACGTGATGATAGACGATGAGCCATGCAAGGTGCTGAAGATAGCGACCTCGAAGCCAGGGAAGCACGGCGCGACCAAGGCAAGAGTCGAAGCAATCGGTGTTTTCGACGACAAGAAGCGCACGCTGCTCAAGCCGACTTCGGCGGCATGCAACGTTCCCATAATACTGAAAAGGGGGGCGCAGGTAATTTCGATAACAGGTAATATGGCGCAGCTCATGGACCTTGCCGACTACTCGATGTTCGAGATCGAGATACCAGCTGACCTCAAAGACAGGGTTCAGCCAGGCGGAGAAGTGGAATACTGGGAAATAGGCAACAGGAAGATGATAAAGCAGGCAAGATGACTACAGCGAACCCACAAAAATCTTAAATACCCTTCGCCGTCTAATAATAATTGAAATAAAATTTGGGTGGTTGATTTGTTATTCGAAGATGAAGGTGAAGAAGATACCCCTGAAAACCCCTGGCAAGAAGATGAAGAGTCGGAAGAAGAAGTCTAAACCAGACCCTTTAGATTATTCTCTTTGTTTTTTATAATTTTGCTTGTCTTGTAGCCCTTGAGGCTTTCCTTTATTCTTGTTATTTTGCATTCAATTTTGCTATCAGACAGCATTTTCTTTAGTTCTTTTTCGCTCATTTTTTGATCGTAGCCGAGGACAATGATATCCGGCTTCTCCCTTCTCACGACCCTCATGAAGTCCTTTGCATCGCCGATGACGACCTTGTCCGCGATGCCGAGCTTTTCGATGTTTTGCTTTCTTGCCCTCTGGCCGAGCACCCTGTATTGTTTTGTCCTGCGGGCGGTTTTGTCATTCGCTATGACAACTATTAGATAATCGCCGAATTCCCTCGCCTTCTTCAGGAAGAATACATGTCCGCTGTGGACAATGCTGAATACTCCGCCCGCTAATACTTTCTTTTTCATGTAAGATTCTTTGGTTGGCATTAAAATAAGCTTATTTCTTCAGGCTCATGGCCTCTACCGGGCAGAAGTTCACGCAGGCCGCGCAATTGACGCATTTCTTAGCATCGCAGACTATGCCATGCTCTGTCAAATCGAGCGCGAGCTTCGGGCACACGCCCACGCAGCCTCCGCAGCGCAGGCATTTGTTCTTGTC
>CAYGVQ010000078.1:0-3943 GCA_964353515.1 uncultured archaeon | reverse complement strand
CCCTGAACAGAGGAAAGGAGTCCTGATAGGCAAGGACGGTTCTGTAAAAAATGAGCTGGAGAAAAAAACGCGCACGGCCATCAGAATAAATGACGGTGTCGAGATAGACGGCGAGCCGCTGGACGTGCTGAAGGCGAAGGAAATAGTGAAGGCGATCGGCCGCGGCTTCTCGCCGGAGAAAGCGTTCAAGCTCATACATGATGATTTCAGGCTGATCGTCATAAGCCTCGGGGATGAGACCAAAAAACGGATGAAAAGGCTGTTCTCGAGGATCATAGGAAAGGGCGGCAAGAGCCGGAAAACCATAGAGATGCTGACCAAAACGGACATACGCATTTACGGCAAGACCATCGCCATCATCGGCAGCTGGGAAGACGTTGAGAAAGCGAACGAGGCGATAGAGCTGCTGCTGAAAGGCAAGACGCACGCATACGTTTACCGCTGCCTTGAAAAAGAAACGAGGGATGGGGGATGAAAAAGGGCGCTGAAGACTTCGCCAAGGAGCAGAGGGAAATCTCCGTCTCGGAATTTTTCGAGAAAAACCGCCACCTTCTCGGCTACGACAACAAGGCCAAGGCATTGCTGATGATAGTCAAGGAAGGCGTGGACAACTCGCTCGACGCGACAGAGGAGGCAGGCATACTGCCGGACATTTACGTCAGCGTGAAGGAGGCAGGCCCGGAAAAATACGAGATAATCATAAAGGACAACGGGCCCGGCATCGTCGAGAAGCAGATACCGAGGATTTTCGGCAAGCTGCTGTACGGCTCGAAATTCCACCGTTTAAAGCAGAACAGGGGGCAGCAGGGCATAGGCATTTCTGCAGCGACGCTTTACACGCAGATGACAACAGGCGAGCCGCTTGAAATCTCGAGCTCGACCGGCAACGGCAAGACGTACAAGTACAGAATCAAGGTTGACGTAAGAAAGAACGAGCCGATCATAATCCAAAGCGGCACGGAAGACAGGAATGACTGGCGCGGCGTGCAGCTGAAGTTCGTAACCGAGGGCGTCTACAGGGAATTCAAGCAGTCCATTCCCGAGTACATAAAGCAGACGGCCATAGCGAACCCGCACGCGAACATAATTTTCGAGGCACCGACAGGGAAGACTGAATACAAGCGCGCCGTCGAAGCGCTGCCCAAGGAACCGAAACAGATAAGGCCTCACCTGCACGGCGTGGAGCTCGGCGTTTTCGCGCGCATGCTGAGAGAAACGCAGGCTAGAACGCTCGTAAGTTTTCTCATGGCGGAATTCACAAAGGTCGGCAGGAAGACGGCCAAGGAGATCTGCGCAAGGGCAGAGCTCGAGGAAGAGAGGAAGCCCAGGAAAATCACTGACGACGAGGCCAGGAAGCTGATAGAGGTAATAAAAAACGTCAAACTTTTGAAACCGCCGACAGACTGCCTCTCGCCTCTGGGAGAGCACGTGATAAAGGAAAGCCTTAAAAAGGAACTCTCCCCCGAGTGGACCGAGGCTGTCACCAGGCCTCCTGAAGTCTACAGGGGCTGGCCTTTCCAGGTTGAGGTGGGCATCGCCTATGCAGGCGGCGTCAGCGAGCCGAAGATAATGAGGTTCGCCAACCGCGTTCCCCTGCTTTACCAGCAGGGCGACTGCGCGATAATCAAGGCCGTCGCCGGAGTTGAATGGAGAAGGTATGGCCTGACGAATTTCATGAAAAACAATGAAAATCCTGACCCCATTGCCATATTCGTTCACCTGGTCTCGGTTTGGGTGCCGTTCACCTCCGAGTCGAAGGAGGCAATTGCAAGCTATCCGATAATAATCAAGGAAATAAAGCTCGCCCTGCAGGAATGCGCCAGGAAACTGGGCCTTTACCTTTCGGGGAAAAGAAGGAGCGAATACCACCACCACCGCATGCTCACTTTCGAGAAATATGCCGGCGAGACTGTCGAAGCGCTTTCCGAACTTACCGAAGAGGACAAGGAGATGATAAGGAAAAAACTGCTCGAGCTTATAGAATCAAAGAGATATAAAATAACGGGGGATGAAGATGGAAGAAGAGAAGAAGCTGAAGGAGCTGGGGAAAGACGTGGTGAAGCAGATAGAAAAAAGGGAAAACCCAAAGCTGGAGTTGCCCGTCAGGTCACTATCGAACATATACTTCGACGAGAAAAACGGCCTCATCCAGCTGGGGGACAGGAGGAGTGAAAGGCTTTACCTCAATGTGGCGCATACCAAGAAGTTCATGCAGACGCTCATGGTCGCTGCCGAATGCAAGAAGATAAAGCAGCAGGGCGTAACGACATCAATCCGTGACCTTTACTACGTGTTGAAGCGCACGATACCCGGCACACATGAAAATACGTTCGAGGAGCAGAACGAGAGCGACCCCGTCATCGAGGATCTGGAAGCGATGCTCGACACGCTTCGCGAAAATCTTAATCTCAAGGCCGACCGCAAAGGCTACATGGCGGGCAACGTCGTTATTTCCGACATGGGCGACAGGATAAACTGCGCCAGGATGGGCAGCTCAGGATGGGCGATACCAAGCGACGTCGAAAATTCCATAATAAAATTCGAGGGCGTGGATGCTGAATACATCCTTGTGGTAGAGAAAGACGCGGTATGGCAAAGGCTTAACGAGGACAAGTTCTGGAAGAAGCACAAATGCCTGATCATAACAGGCAAGGGCCAGCCTGCGCGCGGGACGAGACGCCTGATAAACAGGCTGCACAAGGAGTTCAGGCTGCCGGTTTACGTGCTGTGCGACGCGGACTGCTACGGCTATTACATTTACTCGGTGATAAAGCAGGGCTCGATCAATCTCTCGTTTTTGTCCGACCGTCTGGGGACGCCTGACGCGAAATACATCGGACTGACGACCCTCGATGCCGAGAAGTTCGCCATCCCTAAGAACGTCACGATAAAGATGAACAACCTCGACATAAAGAGGACGAAAGAGCTGCTGCAGTACATGTGGTTCAAGCCCAAGGAATGGCAGAAAGAGCTGAAAAACATGCTAAAGGTGGGCTACAAGCTGGAGCTTGAGGCGCTGTCGGCTAAGGGCATAAGGTTCATATCGGAAAAATACCTGCCCGAAAAGATAAAGCAGGAAGACTTCCTGCCTTAAACAGAGCGCGTCTTGTAGTGTTTATAAATATTACTATTTAGTAGTTAACAAAATAAAGATTTATAAAGCACGAAAAGAAGGGGTAGGTATGAGGAGACATCATTTACGCTCAATTCCCGGAAGCAGCATATACTATATAGACCGTGATTTTTTAAGAGGAGATTTCTATGGGATGTTTAAAATATACTCCGACCATTACAGGCGCAGGAATGCGGTCGTATTGAAGGGTTTTGATGAAAGCGATGGGGGAAAAGTAAAAATCTACAAAAAAATTGTATACCTCCATGATAGAGAGCCCAAATCAACACTCGAAATCGCCAGTTTACTAAAAGATTGCCTAGGAGAAATACGCGAGGCGGCCGGCGTGGATAAAAAGGTGGAAGGAAAAACAAATCCCATGCCTCTGGATGGAAAACCTTATATGAATGTGACCGTATATCCCGTATCCTTTCCTGTTTCAGCAGAAGATAAAAAAGCAGCCAAAAAAGAAACCGGAAAACAATTACCATTATTTTAACAACATTAATTTCCGAAAAACCTTTTTATTTCTGGCATAGTTTAAATTGTAATATTGTCCCGATAGCTCAGCTGGTAGAGCGTTCGGCTGTTAACCGAAAGGTCGCAGGTTCAAATCCTGCTCGGGACGTAAAACCTTTTTGAATATCTATTCCAATAAAAAAGCATGGAGCTTTTCGAAGTTGTCGACAAATACTGCAATATACGCCTTCTCAAGACTAACTGCAATTTCAGGGATTGCGACAGGAAACCGAGAAAGGAAATGCTTATTCTCCAGCTTGATATGAATACCGCCAAGAAAAGGGGGATAGTTTCCCTTTACCTGTGCCATGA
>CAYGVQ010000077.1:0-3999 GCA_964353515.1 uncultured archaeon | reverse complement strand
TATTTCTCGGTGCTCCTTCTCAGCTCGTCAAGGTCTATGTTGAACTCCCTTCTTATTATGTTCGGTCCGTCCACAAACAGCGCGACGTTCCTCTTGCTCCCTTCTCTCTTCTTCCCGAAAAACACAAACATCACCAGCTTATTTATAAATAGTTCGGCTATTAAAAAGATTATTTGGTGATGGTTTCATGTTTGAGCATGCCGATAAGGAATACGACGTCATCGTGGTAGGCGCAGGCCCCGCGGGCTCGTCGGTCGCGAGATACTGCGCTGAAAAAGGCCTACACGTTCTCGCAGCAGAGAAGCGCCAGGAGATAGGCAGCCCCAAGCGCTGTGGCGAAGGCTTGTCGAAGGCCGCTGCAGAAAGGATGGAGATAAAGGTCGACGCATCCTGGGTCAGCAGGCTGATAAAGGGGGTGAGTATTTACGCCCCCAACGGCAAGAAGATAACCGCCGATTTCGATGGCCCTGAAGGGTGGGTCATCGAAAGGAAGCAGTTCGACAAGTATCTCGCGAAAATCGCTGTCCAGGCAGGCGCGCGCATCCTCACGAAGACAGAGGTGACTGCTGTAAAAAGAAGAGGGAGCAAGCTCAGCGTATTCATGAGGTCAGGCGGCGAAAGCTTCGAGGCGACATGCAGAATACTCGTTGCCTGCGACGGCATTGAATCACGCATTCCGCGCCTCATGGGTCTCGACACCACTCTCATGCTGTCCGATGTGGCTTCATGCGCGCAGTTCGAAATGACAGGCATAAGCATAGACCCTGACAGAATCGAGCTCTATTTCGGCAACGAAATCGCTCCCGGAGGCTACGTATGGATATTCCCGAAGGGGAAGGATACGGCAAATGTAGGCATCGGCGTCAGGAAACCCTTTTCGAAAAAACATGCCTTGTCCTATCTTAAGGCTTTCATAGGTAATCACGAGGCCCTGCGCAAGGGCTCGACCATAGAGGCGAATTCGGGCGGCGTGCCCGTCGGCGGCTTCCTTAAAAGCATGACCGCGGATAATTTCCTTGTTGTCGGCGACGCCGCGCACCAGGTCAATCCCATACACGGGGGCGGCATCGCTGAGGCGTATGTTGCAGGCCGCATCGCAAGCGAAGTGATTGTCAAAACAATAAGGTCAGGCGATTATTCAAAAGCCTCGCTGTCAGAATACGAGAGGCGGTGGTGGAAGGAGCGCGGGGAGAAGCTCAAGAAAATCCTGAAGCTCAGGCATGTCGTCGAGAGCCTCAGCGACGAGGAACTGAACTGGCTGGCGGATTACCTGAAGGGCGAGGAGCTTGTAGATTTCGCAAGGGCGTCCGGTTTCAAAAGGCTCGCCTTCATACTGATGAAAAAGCCGAAACTGATCCCCTTGGCCAAAAAACTTTTATAATTATTTTAAATAGAAAATAAGGAAATGATTAACATGAAATGCCCCAGATGCGGCAGCAAGGTGGGCGAAGGATGGAAATTCTGCCCTAGCTGCGGCTCTGAGCTAGAAAGACGGACTGAACGGGATTTTTTCAGCGATGTTTTCGGAAGGATGGAGCGCGAAATGGGCGATATGAGCAAGGCCTTTGAAAGGAATTTCGAGGTCATCGATCTCTCGCCGTTCTTCGCCAAGCCCGTGAAAGGCAGCGGCTTTTCGATAAAAATAACGCAGGGGACCGGCCAGAAGCCGAAGGTTTCCGTACAAACGTTCGGCGGCGTCAACAAGAAAGAGGTGGAGAAAGAGGTCAGCAAGATGGGTTTCAAAGACCGCATATCAAAGGCGATAAGGCCCGAAAAAGCCGCGGCTGCAGAAGCCAGGGGCATATGCTTTGACAGGGCTAGGACCACAGAAGAACCTGAGACCTGCGTAAGAAAAACGGACGGCAAAATACTCGTTGAGGTCAAACTTCCCGGCGTCATGGACGCGAGGGACATAGAGATACGCGCCCTCGAAAATTCGATTGAGATCAAGGCGATTGCAGGGGAGAAAGCATACTTCAAAATCCTGACCAAGCCGCCGCAGACCAACGTCGCCAGGCAGCTCTTCAGGAACGGGCTCCTCACCATAGAGCTTGCGTGAGGCTCCGGGCACGTGCGAAATATATATCCACTTATGCAATAATTTTATGTGAAAAACAAAATTCCCTTCTTGCCGCTGCCGTATGAAAAAATCAGGGGCATAACGGAGCATTTTCTGGGCCTCGGGGAAAATCTTTCGAAGGCCTTCCCTTCCCTTGAATACGACCTGCAGCAGTCAGGTTTTGACATCTCGCCGAGGAGATGGATGGCCGTCGCCCTGTTCGCCTTTATGTTTTATTTCTTGCTTTTGTCCTGCCTGGTATTCCTCGTGACATGGGTAGCGAAAATAGAGATTTACAGATCGATGACTGTTGCGCTGTTCGCAGGCTTGGGCATCGGTCTCGGAACCTTCGTTTTTCTCAGCTTTTACCCGAAGCTTTCCGCCCAGAAAAGGATAAACAACATCGAGAAGAACCTGCCCTACATCCTCCACCACATGCTGGTGCAGGTAAGGTCAGGCGTCCCTCTTTACGACACGTTCGTTTCCATAGCGAAGGGCGATTACGGCACGCTTTCCAACGAAATGCGCATGGTAGTCAATGAAATAAACACCGGCAAATCCGAGGCAGAGGCGCTTGAAAAAATAACAAGGGAAACGCCTTCCTTCTTTTTCCGCCGCGTAATGTGGCAGGTTATAAATGCGCTCAAGTCAGGAGCGGATGTCGGCCACACCATGAAAGAGATAGTCGACAACCTTGCAGTCGAGCAGAGGGTTGCGATAAAGAAATACGGCGCGCAGCTGAATCCGCTTTCCCTCATGTACATGCTTTTCGCTGTCATATTCCCGACGCTTGGCATAACCTTCCTACTTGTACTAACATCTTTCACAGGTATCAAGTTCAGCCTTGAGCTGGTGCTGATTGGCATAATAGGCGTGCTGATACTCTTCCAGTTCATGTTCATCGGTTTGGTAAAATCAAGGAGGCCGGTAGGCATCGACTGATCATATATGATTTACAAATTTTTCCCGAAAAGATACCGCGAACATATAAGGGGGAAGCTGCTGTTCGCAGGCATGACGACGAGGTGCGAGTCTTACATAAACAAATCATTCATGGTAAGCCTTGTTCTGGCTGCGCTGCTGGCAGTTGCGATAAGGAACTACGCCCTTTTCGTTTTCATCGGCGTTTTCATCGGCAGTTTCCTTATGTTCAATGCGTATCTAACGCTGGCAGTCGAGAAAAGGAAGAACTTCGTTGAGAATGTCCTTCCCGATGCGCTGGAGCTTATGGCCGCGAACATGCGCGCCGGTTACATACCCAGCAAGGCGCTCCTGCTGAGCGCGAGAAGCGAGTTTGGCCCGTTGTCCGAGGCGATAAAGAAGTCAGGCAAGGAAATAATGACAGGCAAATCGCTGGCAGACGGCCTCAGCGAAATACCCAAGTACATAAAATCAGAAATCCTGCAGCGGGCGATAAACCTGATAAACGAGGGCTCGAAATACGGCGGCCAGCTCGTTTCGCTGCTGGATGAAAACGCTGTCGATATCCGCAGAAAGCAGGCGATAAAGAAGGAGATAAAAGCCAACATAATAATGTATGGCATATTCATCGTTTTCTCCGGCATTCTCGGGGCGCCTGTGCTATACGCGCTGTCGCTTTACCTTATAACAACGCTTACGTCCCTTGGCGCCTCGAGCGTTGCGAGCACAGAGGTTATGTCAAAGGGCGTGCCGTTGTTCAAGGGCGGCGTTACCGTTTCGCCCGACTTCCTGCTCGGCTTCTCGGTGGCCGCAATAATGATCACGACGTTCTTCTCAGGCCTTATAATCGGACTGATAGATACAGGCAAAGAGAAGGGCGGAATAAAATACGTTCCCGTATTCATGATAATGGCGCTTATCGTATTCTTTGGAGCGAGGTTTCTCATCAGCAGCATATTCGCCAATTTTGCTCCTGGTTAAAACACACGACAGACTTGATATGGAATCTATGGAATCTA
>CAYGVQ010000076.1:0-4025 GCA_964353515.1 uncultured archaeon | reverse complement strand
CGAATTCGCTGGGCACGAGGAACATGCTGGAGCTGGCGAAGGAGAAGCGAGCGAGATTCCTGCTGGCTTCGACTTCCGAGGTCTACGGCGACCCGGAAAAGCATCCGCAGAGCGAGGCCTACTGGGGCAATGTTAACCCGATCGGCCCGCGTTCAGCGTATGACGAAGCTAAAAGATTCGCTGAAGCCCTGACGATGGCCTACCATCGCGTCCATGGCATCGACGTCAAGATAGCGAGGATTTTCAACACATACGGCCCGAGAATGAGATCGAATGACGGCAGGGCCATACCGAATTTCGTCAGCCAGGCGCTGAGCAACAAGCCCATAACCGTTTACGGCGACGGCAGGCAGACGAGGAGCTTCTGCTACATTTCGGACATGATTGACGGCCTCGTCAGGCTCATGGATTCGCCTTATGCAGGCGAGCCTTTCAACATAGGCAATCCGGATGAAAGAAGGATACTGGATGTTGCCAAAAAGGTAAAGGAACTGACCGCCTCAAGATCGGCAATAGTCTTCGGCTCGCTGCCGGAGGACGATCCGGAAATGAGGAAGCCGGACGTGAGGAAACTGGAAGAAATGATTAAATGGGAGCCGCAGGTTGCTTTTGACGAGGGTCTGAAAAGGACGATTGAGTGGTTTAGGGAAAGGGCCTAATTCTAAATTCCCTTTTATCTTATCTGTGAACTAATTTATTTGCGCATAGAGAGCTTCATTTTGCCCGCCTAAAAAATGTACAATCCTTGCATACCTCGGGGTATACCCCTTTTGCGAAATTTTCCCTCAATTCCTTGGTTTTCTGGTTTTCGATTATTTCTTTCAAATCAGAAACTGTAATATCCCCTATAACAAGATCATCATGTTCTGCATCTTTCATTCTGCAACCGCACAACCTTACCTTGCCATCTGGCATTATAGACACATTGTATAGGCCTATACAAACACCCTTTTTTTTGAACCCTCTCTGAAGCTGCATTATGCCTGAAAGGTCATCTTGCGTTATTTTTCCGCACCAATTATCGTAACAAAACATAAAGTTAATTTTTACATTGGAAAAAAGCCTAATGGCCTTAAAAGTTTTAGTTTTGGTTATCTGGTATGGCGGCCTTATTGGCCTGAAGGAGATGGAAATTTTAACCTTAGCATGTATATCCATTGCATAATGCAACAGCTTGAATATACCATCCCATCTCATCCGTGAGGCTTCCTGAGTTATTCCATATATTTTTGAATCATACTTTTCATCGGTATCGCCTACGCTTATTGTAATGTTGTCTGTTCCCGCATCTATGATTTTTTTGTAATTATCATTCTTTGCTAAAAGTATGCCATTGGTAAAAAATAAAATCTTCAGCCCCTTGCCTTTGGCGTACCTTATCTTATCTGGCATATCCTTATCCACAAGAACATCTCCTATCATGGTAGTTACTCCCATTTCTTTGCATCCGAGCCCACAGGCCTGGTCAATTGCCTTTTTATATAATTCCATCCCCATTGTTTTTGGCTTTAGTGCAAGTTTTCTCTTTAGGCAGAAAATACAATTTGCGTTGCAAATGTTGGTCGGCGATATGGTTATGGCATTGTTTATCACCGGTTTTTTTAAAGGAAATATGCCTTTAATTTTGAATTTGACATTTGTTGAATACCATCTTTGAAACTTCCATAAAAATTTTGATGTTTGCAACATATACTTCAAATTCATATTCTTCTCATGCATGCACAAAAATATAAATATACAACCACAGATAAAGTGGCACATCAGCAGTATCTGAAATGTTTGGACACAGCCTCATCTCTCGTAGTATGTTGTACGGCAGCCCTATATCCTCAGTTAAAATATTTATTCCGCGCTTCTCAATCTATTCTATGGTCGATGATCCTGCTAGAGAAGAAGCTCTTAAACTGGTGGTAAAGGGGGCTGGCATAAGTTTTATCGGCCTCGCTTTTTCAAACATTGTGTTCTATCTGGCAAGGCTCGTGCTGGCCAGGGCCCTTACACCAAGTGAATACGGCCTGCTGTTTCTTGCCCTTTCGGTAATCTATCTGCTGATGAGCTTTGTGACGCTTGGCCTAGACGGCGGGGTGCAGAGATATGCTTCTTATTATCTGGCCAGAAAGGATATGAAAAGAACAAAAGGCGCGATAACCTCATCCTTGAAAATGGCGTTGCCCGTATCGATCATTGCATCCCTCATAATGTTGGTATTTTCCGACCAGATATCGCTCTTGGTTTTTCACGACATTTCCCTCTCCCTTGTAATTGCCATGCTTTCGTTGACCCTGCCGTTTTTTGTTGTCTACAAACTGCTTTCCTCGGCGCTTTTAAGCTTCAAGAGGGTCGATTACGACATTTTTTCATGGTCAATCATCAGGCCGCTGACTACCCTTGTAATCCTGTTCGTTTCAATGATGCTGGGATTTGGCCTAGTCGGAGCTACAGCCGGTTATGCGCTAGGATTCATCGCATCTGGAATCTTGTCTTTTGTTCTCATGGAAAGGAAGGTCTTCCGCATCTTTACCGGCAAAATAATGTCAATACCGATGAAAAAAACCCTTCTCACGTTTTCTATCCCGATTGCCATTTTCTACGTATTTGGGAACTTCATGACAAAGATAGACACCATACTGCTGGGCATTCTTAAAACATCTTTTGATGTCGGAGTTTACCAGACAGCGGTCCCGACAACGCAGATCCTGCTCATTATACCGGGAGCGCTCGGCGCACTTTTCCTCCCTGTCACTTCAGGCTTTTTGTCCCTTGGAAAAAATGAGAACGTAGGCAGAGTCTACAAAACCATATCCAAATGGATCTTCTACGTGAACCTGCCTATGCTTCTTGTCTTCGTCACGTATCCAAACGCTGTCATAAACGTACTCTTTGGCTCCGAGTATATAGCTGCCGGCGAAAGCCTCAGGATATTGTCTGCTGGTTATTTCATATACTCCATGTGCATACTTTCAGCTACGGTCATAAGCCTTTTCGAAAAAAACAAATATCTTATCATGAACGCCGGCTTGTCGTTTGTAGTAGGCGTACTCCTGAACTTTTTGCTGATTCCGGCGTATGGTATCAACGGCGCCGCGCTCGCTTCAATGGTGACTTTGATTGTATACACGACGATGACCATTTCCGAAGCTTACGTCTTTTCAGGAAACCTCCCGCTTCACAGGCACATGATAAAGTCCCTCATTTCGGGCGTCATATCAATAGCCTTTGTGTACTTCGCCACTAAAATCCTGTTCGCTGAACTGAACATATTCATACTTGCGCCGATGTTCGTGGTTTTCATCGCCATGTACGCGTTGCTGCTGCTTATTCTGAAGGGCGTTGGGAAAGAGGACATAATGATACTCAAGGCGATAGAAGCAAAAACAGGGTTCAGGATAAAGTTTGTGAGGAACATCATAAAGAAGTTCGCCTAATCATTTGACCAGAAGCTTTGTTTCTGTTGATTTTTCCGAGGAAAATCCATCAGAAAACGCGTTTGCAACAGTGTCCGTTGTCATGTTGCCCGGACTGTTTATTTTGTCTGCCTTTTCGCTTGAAATCAGGTATTTTACCAGAAGGACGTCATTATTGCCGACATCCCTGCCGAAATTGGTCCTGGAAAAATTCCCTATTTCTATTGAAATTTTATCCCCGGAAACAGTGACGTTGTAAAATTTCCTTTTCAGCATCTTTACGTCCCTCTTTAGGAAGCGGCTCTCTTTCTCTGTGACCAAGAATATGAAAACCGGAATTTTTTCATCCGTGTCGAAAAAGGCATTCTCGATTTCCATTCTTCTTGCCGAAGTGGAACCGGGCACATGGAAACCTTCAGGTATTTCATCGGTGATCTCGATGGAAGTTATGTTCAAAATGCCTGTGTTTTTCATTCTTATTTCGGGGAAATTGACAGGCGGCATATATCTTTTCTTGTGGAGCCTGACCTCTTCTGGCACGAATTTTTTGCTCAAAACGAAATCGATGCCACCGACCTCGAAGAAGGTTTGCAGCCTGGTCAGAATGCAGACGCCGCAGAG